>JAZOVO010000029.1:0-36762 GCA_045658745.1 Acutalibacteraceae bacterium
AAGCCATTATTATCACCCCTGTGTCATTATTTTATGTATTACGTCAGGCTAAAATACTAATATTTTAACCTTGCACATAGTAAACATTAAACGGTGATGAAAATGAATTTTTACAGAAAAATATCAGTTGATATAAGTAAAAACAATCTCTTTTATTTTGTTTACATACCCGTAATTTCTTTGTTTTTTATCTGGGGCTTTATGCTTGTTTATTACCCGGAAATTGCCGCAAAGGGCGTAGTACAGGGGATAGAGCTATGTCTCGACACGGTAATTCCCTCACTGTTTCCTTTTATGTTCTTTTCATCGGTGCTTTCAGAGTCGGGAATTCTGAACATATTCGCACGTTTTTGCGATAAAATCACACGTGTTCTTTTTGCTTTGCCGGGCGCATCCTTCCCGATAATTATAATGTCAATGATCGGCGGCTATCCCGTAGGAGCCTTCCTTATAAAAAAAGCCTTTGAAAAGGGTGAGCTTACTGCTTCTCAAGGTAGAAGAATGCTGCTTTTTTGTGTCAATCCGGGACCGGCCTTTACAATATCAACCGTGGGCAGTATGATGTTAGGCTCTAAAAAAACAGGTATAATCATTTATATCTCAACAGTACTCACCTCGCTTGTGCTCGGCATTTTAGCGCGCTTTGCGGCCACAGAGGATATAAGCAAATCTGATTTGAAAGGCTTTGAGCAAAATAACATACACAGCATAATCAGCTCAGCCGCAGGCTCAAGCCTGAATGCAATTGTAAATATCTGCATATGGATAGTCGTTTTTTCCTGTCTTAACGGACTTGCGGAATGTCTGCCGCTTAATCAAAGCTTCTTTATGTTTTTCAAAAGCTTTTCCGAGGTTACTAACGGAGTAATCACAGCTATTGATAATTATCCGTTGCCCTTTATAAGCGGAATCGTCGCTTTCGCAGGCATATGTGTTCATCTGCAGTTATTGCCGTGTATCATTTCTTTGAAGCTGAAATATAAATATTTTCTCACTATGCGGATAGTTGCCGCCTCGATAAGTACGGTGATTTCATATTTTTTATACAAGGTTTTTCCCGTCAGCATAAGTACGGTTTCTTTAGGAGCGAAGCCGGCTGATATCAGCCTCGGGGCATCTGTTCCGGTTTGTGCTTGCCTGATGCTTATGAGCGGTCTTTTTATAATCGGCGACAATTATACCGTTAAAAGAAAAAGAGTCACAGAAACTGATAATAAGCCGTGATAATTGTTGACTTTTTTCTTGTATTTAAGTTATAATATAATGAATTATAGCTTTATCATTCGGAGGCACAATAATGGATATTAAAAAGTTATGCTTTGACCTTGCGGATAAGGTAGGTACATCGGGCTATGAGTGCGATGCCGCCACTGCCGTAAGTGAATATTTAAAAGAATATACAGACGTCAGAACCGATGCTCTCGGCAACGTTATCGGTACTACAAAACAGGGTAATTACAATATTTTACTTGATGCTCATCTTGACCAGATAGGTCTTGTTGTGCGCGGCTTTGACGATAAGGGCTTTGTACTTTTCGATAAGGTCGGAGGCACAGATGTACGCGTTCTTACGGGTACAGAGGTAATTCTTCACGGCAAGAAGGATATTTTCGGTGTCGTCTGCTCAGTTCCGCCGCATCTTACAAAAAGCGATGACAGTAAAAAGCTCGATATAAAGCAGATGGCAGTTGATACGGGCTTCACCAAGGATGAAGTGACAAAAATCCTTTCAATTGGTGACAGAATTACCTTGCGTAATTTCCAGTATGAGCTTATCGGGGATAAAATTTCATCAGGTGCATTTGATGACCGCTCAGCAATCGCGGCAATTCTTTATGCCCTTGAGCTTGTCAAAGGTAAGCTTGACAACGTTGGCGTAACAGTTATGTTCTCCACACGTGAAGAAACGGGCGGAAGCGGTGCAAAAGCAGGCGCTTTTGCAAACGGCTGCTTCTGCGATTCAATCGTAGTGGACGTAGGTTTCGGTGACGATCCCTATACATCAAAGGAAGAAACAATAAAGCTCGGAGGCGGCCCCTCAATCGGCATTGCACCTATCCTTGATTCAAGGCTTACAAGGGAGCTTGTTCAGCTTGCAAAGGAAAAGGACATCCCGTATCAGCACGATGTTATGAGCAGGACCACGGGTACAAACGCTGACCATATCACGGTAACGGGTCAGGGTATAAGAACAGCTCTGCTTTCAATTCCCTTACGCTATATGCATACTGCAAATGAGATTATCAGCCTTAAGGATGTTGAATATACAGGTCAGCTTATTGCAGAATTTCTTCTGAAAAAGGAGGTACAGTACAATGCTCGGTTATCTTAAGGATTTATGCCTTCTTGACGGAATTTCAGGCAGAGAAAACAGCATCAGAGATTATATTGTTAAAAATAAAGACTTAGCCGTCGATACCGATTGGCTCGGAACTGACGCAATCGGTAATGTGATTATATTCAAAAATGGTAAAAAAACTCCTAAAAATATAGTTATGCTTTCAGCACATATGGATGAGGTAGGCTTTATTGTTACCTACATCTGCGATAACGGTTTTTTAAAATTTACCAACGTCGGCGGAGTGGACAGTAAGGTTGCGTGCGGACGCGCCGTTTCTGTCGGAGAAAACGCGGTTACGGGAATCATCGGTCAGAAGGCTATGCACCTTTGCTCGGGTGATGAAGGTTCAACCTGCAAGGAATTAAGCTCACTTTACATTGACATCGGCGCCGACAGTAAGGAAGAAGCCGAAAAGCTTGTTTCAATCGGTGACAGCGTTCACTTCAAGTCGGATTATGTTGAGTTCGGTAACAATAAAATCAAAGCCAAGGCCATTGATGACCGTTTCGGATGTGCTGTAATGCTTAAGCTTCTTGAAGGAGAACTTGAATACGACACTTATTTTGCGTTCCTTGTTCAGGAGGAGGTAGGCTGTCGCGGTGCAGGTCCTGCAGTGTGGCGCGTAAGACCCGACTATGCAATTGTACTTGAGGCAACAACTGCATCAGACATTGCCTTTGTTGACGATGAAAATACGGTCTGCCGTCAGGGTGAGGGTGCAGTAGTTTCCTTTATGGACAGAAGCACCGTTTATGATATGGATTTGTTCAAGGGTGCTTTCACTCTCGCAAAAGAAAAAGGAATAAAAATTCAGCCTAAAACAACAGTTGCAGGCGGTAACGATGCGGGAACAATTCATAAAAGTTGTGAGGGAGTACGTACAATTGCCGTTTCTCTTCCCTGCAGATATATTCATTCGGGCACATGTGTTGCTGATAAAGACGATATGAACGCCTGCTATGACCTCGCAAAAGCACTTCTTGAGGAATATGCCAATGCTTAAACGGGCAGCAGCAGAAAATTTACTGCAGATCAAAGAGCTTTGCAAAGGTAGTATAATCGGCACAAAAATACTGTGCTTTATCTCCGCCTACGGCCTTGAGCGTGACTTTCTTGAGGTATGGGTTATGCTTGACGGTGACGTCATAACAGCAGTGATGACAAAATTCTATGACGATATAACCCTTTTAATAACTGACGGCACTGATACAGAGCAGCTTTCCGCTTTTCTCGGTATGTTCAGCTATAAAACTCTCACCTGTAACACCGAAGCCTGTGAGCGTCTCGGCTTAAGTGCTGATGTTGTAAAAAACGGATACATCTACGCGGGTGAATCGAGCGATTTAACCTGCGATTCCCTTGAAGAGGATGATTACAGAAGCGCTTATAATCTTATAAGCCGAGAAATTCCCGATTCGTTCAGTAGCAATAAGGAAGCTTATCTCTCTTTTCTTTCGGATTTTACCTTCAGAAAAAGAAGATGCCTTGCAAGGGGAGTGTGTACTCATACTGACGGAAAACTTTCCTCCGTTGCCCTTACAAGCAGCGAAACGGAGGATTCTGCAATCATAAGCGGTGTTGCCTGCGACAGAAGCCTGCAGAAAAGGGGACTCGGAAAAATGACCGTGCTTTCACTCGTCAACAGCTTAAAAGGTGAAAATAAGGCGGTGTATGTAATCGCGCTCAACAGCAACGCCGAAGGCTTTTATGAGCACATCGGATTCAAAAAAACAGAACAGATAGCATTTGTTGAAAGGAAAAACTATGTTTAAATTTGACGACAGATTAAAGGAGCTTGCCGACAAGGCTTTAAAAAAAGCCGAAGGTGAGTTTAAATATATTGACGAAGTAACAGAATATAATCAGCAGAAGATGCTGAAAGCTTTTATTGACAACGGTGTTTCAGAAAGCATTTTTGCCGAAAGCACGGGCTACGGCTACAATGACCGCGGCAGAGAAATTATTGACCGTGTATTCGCTCAGGCGGTTGATGCTGAAGATTCAATGGTAAGGCACAACTTCACCTGCGGAACACATACGCTTTCCGTTGCACTTTTCGGTGTGCTCCGTCCGGGAGACACGATGCTCAGCGTTTCAGGTAAGCCCTATGACACTATTCTTCCCGTAATCGGTATTTCATCCAAAAATGAAAGTGAAAATATGGGCTCACTCAAGGATTACGGAGTAAATTATGAGCAGGTCGACCTTGATGAAAACGGCAGATTGAATTATGCTGAAATTGAAGAAAGATTAAAGAAATCACCCGTAAAAATGGTTTATATACAGCGCTCCAGAGGCTATAGCCTCAGACCCACCATTTCAGTCGATGAAATAAAAAAGGTTGTCGAAATTACAAAGAGAGTAAGCAACGCTATCGTAATGGTTGACAACTGCTACGGTGAGTGGACGGAGAAAATTGAGCCCACAACAGTCGGCGCTGACCTTATGGCTGGCTCACTTATCAAAAATCCCGGTGGCGGTATTGCAAAAACCGGCGGATACATTGCGGGCAGACACGACCTTGTAGAGCTTTGCGCTTACAGACTTACCACTCCCGGTCTCGGCAGAGAGGTAGGTGCTACACTCGGTCATTCAAGAGAGCTTTATATGGGTATATTCAACGGCCCTCATGTTGTAGGTGAGGCACTTAAAACTGCCGCTTTTACCTGCGCACTTTTCAATCTTCTCGGCTTTGAAACCACTCCCGAATCAGGCGAAATCAGACACGATATTATTCAGGCTGTTAAAATGCGTAAGGCTGAAAATCTTATCGCCTTCTGTCAGGGTCTGCAGAAGGGCGCTCCCGTCGATTCCTTTGTAACTCCCGAGCCCTGGGAAATGCCCGGCTATGACAGCAAGGTTATTATGGCTGCTGGTGCATTCACTCTCGGCTCATCAATTGAACTTTCCGCCGATGCTCCCTTGAGAGAGCCTTTCGCGGTCTGGCTTCAGGGCGGTCTTAACTTCCACAGCGGTAAGGTTGCCGTTATGTTTGCCGCCAAGGAAGTAATGAAGATAATGTCTGAAGGTGAGCAGAATGGCTGAGTTCAAGGGCTTTGACAGAAATATCTTTACCTTACTTGAAATCAACAAATTCAATGACAGTAAGGCTTTTTACGAATCAGTCAAGGAGGAAATCAAGCAGGGTGCAATTGTCCCTATGCGACAGCTTTGTGCGGATTTAAGTGATGAGCTTTATCGAATTGATGACAAAATGAACCTTGTCCCCACTAAAATGGTTTCCCGCATCCGCCGTGATACAAGATTTTCAAAAAACAAGGACCTGTACAGAGCCAACGTCTGGTGTATGTTTATGAGAGACAAGCATCTGTGGCAACGTCAACCCTGTATGTGGTTTGAGTTTTATCCCGACAGCTACGGCTACGGTATCGGCACATTCAGAACAGATACCGTTTTTCTCGAGGCGTTCAGAGAGCACCTCGCAGAGCATCAGGATGAATTCAGAAGAGCTCTTGTCTCGCTTTCAATTACCGATGCCTTTCTTGATATTGAATGCTTTAAAAAGAACAAGCCGGGCATTGAGCGCATTGATGATGACCTCAAAAAATTTTATAACAGTAAATATTTCTATTTCATTTATTCAGGTCCTGAAATGGAAAAGCTTATAGACGGAAGCATAAAAGAGGAGCTGACTTATGCAATCAGAGCCTTTGCGCCTATGTATCAATTCCTTGCAGATATAACCGATAAAATTATTGCGGAAGGAGCAGACAAAAGATGAATGCAAATCCTTACAAATCATTAAAAAGCGGCTCAGATATCCGCGGTACAGCCTGTGAAGGTGTACCCGGTGAAGATGTTGAGCTTACCGATAAAGCCGTTTTCGACCTTACGGTCGGCTTCTGTCGTTGGCTTTCACGCGATGCAGATGTAAAGGGCGGTAAAATTGCCGTCGGTCACGATTCAAGAATCTCTGCCGAAAGAATAAAGAATCAGGTGATATCTGCTCTCGGAGAGTTCGGCTTTGAAATTTTTGACTGCGGCTATGCATCAACCCCCGCCATGTTTATGACAACCGTTGACCTTGACTGCTCTGCTTCCGTGCAGATAACTGCAAGTCACCATCCTTTTAATAAAAACGGTCTTAAATTCTTTACCCGTGAGGGCGGTCTTAACGGCAGTGATATTGAAAAAATCATTGATTATGCAGTAGAACCCGTCGAAATAAGCGGTAGCACTCCAAGCGTAACAGCCGTTGATTATATGTCGGTTTACTCAAAGAGACTTCGCGATATGATTTGCGAGGGAGTAAACGCTGAGGATTACGAAGCACCGTTAAAGGGCTTCAGGATAGTTGTTGATGCAGGCAACGGTGTCGGCGGCTTTTACGCTACACAGGTGCTTGAGCCTCTCGGTGCCGATATTACAGGCAGTCAGTTCCTTGAGCCGGACGGAATGTTCCCGAATCACATTCCCAACCCCGAAAACAAGGAGGCAATGAAGGCAATCTGTACCGCAACCCTCGAAAACAAGGCTGACCTCGGTATAATTTTTGATACCGACGTTGACAGAGCGGGCTGTGTTGACGAAAACGGTAAGGAAATTAACCGTAACCGTCTTGTGGCTCTCGCGGCAATCATTGCCCTTGAAAATAATGA
This sequence comes from Acutalibacteraceae bacterium, assembly GCA_045658745.1. Classification (GTDB taxonomy): domain Bacteria; phylum Bacillota; class Clostridia; order Oscillospirales; family Acutalibacteraceae; genus UBA6857. The sequence continues at coordinate 6,961 of JAZOVO010000029.1, forward strand.
CGGCGGTACAATTGTAACCGACAGCGTTACATCAACAGGTCTTACTGATTTTATCAATAACCACCTCGGCGGTGTGCATTACAGGTTTAAACGCGGCTACCGTAATGTAATCAATGAACAGCTTCGCTTGCAGTCAGAGGGTATAAACTGTCCGCTTGCGATAGAAACCTCAGGTCACGCTGCATTCCGTGATAATTATTATCTTGACGACGGCGCTTATCTTATTACTCAGATTGTTATTAAAATGGCTCAGATGGCAAAAGAGGGGAGAAAGCTTGATTCTCTTATCTCTGCGCTTAAAGATCCCGCCGAAGAAAAAGAGCTCCGCTTTAAAATCAACACCGAAGACTTCAAGTCTTACGGCAACAGTGTTATCGGAAAGCTTGAAGAGTATGCTCTTTCAAACCCCGAAATGCGTATTGCTGATGACAACAGAGAGGGTATAAGAATTTACTTTGACAGTGAGGATAAGCAGGGCTGGCTTCTTCTTCGCTTAAGTGTTCACGACCCGATTATGCCCCTTAACATTGAAAGTGATGTAAAGGGTGGTGTAAGGCTGATAGCAGAAAGCTTTTATGAATTTATCAGCAAGATTGACAAGCTCGATATATCATCTCTTGAAGCTTTCATCAACTGAAGCAGCAATAAATCCCCAACGGGACTTGAAAGAATTTAAAAATGTGTTACAATATATTTTATTGCAACTTATGAAATAAAGAGGATTAAATATGTCTCAGAAAGAAAATTTTAAAAACAAGGCTTCTGTAGGCGGACAGGCACTTATTGAAGGTATAATGATGATGGGTCCTGAAGGCGCTGCAGTTTCGGTACGTGTTCCCGACGGAAGCATTGATACGGAAAAGGTTCCCGTAAAGCACCTTAAGGATAAATATAAGTTTTTAGGATGGCCGATTATAAGAGGAATTGTAAACTACATAGAATCTATGGTATTCGGTTATAAGTGCCTTATGATGTCAGCAGAAAAATCAGGACTTGATGACATCGATTCATCCGATGAAAATCAGTCAAAGCTTGATAAGTGGCTCAGTGAGCATCTTAACGAAAAGCTTATGGCTGTACTCACAGGTATCGCCTCCGTTCTCGGTATGGGACTTGCATTCGTTCTTTTCTTTTACCTTCCTACAATTACAGTAAAGTTCCTTGACGGACTTACAGACGGAGCACTTACAAGCTTCAAGGCTCTGTTTGAGGGCATTATAAGAATGTGTATTTTTGTTGTATACATTGCCCTTGTTTCGCTTATGAAGGATATTAAGCGTACCTTTATGTATCACGGAGCAGAGCATAAAACAATATTCTGCTACGAAAACGGCCTTGATTTAACTGTAGAAAACGTAAGAAAGCAGTCCCGCTTCCATCCGAGATGCGGTACAAGCTTTATCTTCGTAATTATTATCATCAGCGTAATACTTTCATCCGCTATTTCCGTGACCTTCAAGGGTCTTCACGATAATACCGTGCTCTGGATGGCAGTCAAGCTGCTGATTTTACCCTTGATTGCCGGTATCAGCTATGAATTTATAAAATATGCAGGCAAGCACGATAATGCACTTGTAAAAATTCTTGCCGCACCCGGTCTCTGGATGCAGAGGCTTACAACAAAAGAGCCCGACGATTCAATGATTGAGGTTGCTCTTGAGGCCTTTAAGGCGGTTATTCCCGATGAAGAAGTAAAGGAAGATAATGAATAATGAAAATCCGCGAGCTTTTTAAAGTCGTTGCCGATAAGCTGAATTGCGGCGGAATTGAATCACCTGAAGCCGAAGCGCGCTTTATGCTTTATGATGCGCTCAAGCTTACACCTACGGACTTTTTTATGAAATCCGATTGTGAAGCCGATGAGGAAAGCATTAAAAGGTTAAATGAAATGTGCGCACGCAGGCTTGAGGGTGAGCCTTTACAGTATATTCTCGGCAAATGGGATTTTATGGGGCGAAGCTTCAAGGTTGGAAAGGGTGTTCTTATTCCGCGCCCCGAAACCGAGCAGCTTTGCGAGCTTATAATCGGACAACTGAAAAATAAAAAGAATGCAGTTGTTTATGATTTGTGCTCGGGAAGCGGTTGTATCGGTCTTACCCTGAAAAAAGAATGTCCCGACATTGATCTTTACCTTGTAGAAAAAAGCGGCGACGCTCTTAAATATCTTATGGATAACGCCGCTGATGTATGTAAAAATACATTTTTAACCATTGTTAAGGGTGATGTTTTACAATATGAGCTGTTCGAGCTTTATCCGCCCGCCGATATAATCGTCAGCAATCCGCCTTATATCAGAAGCAACGAGGTTCCGCTTTTGCAAAAGGAGGTAACCTTTGAGCCTGCTATGGCTCTTGACGGAGGCGATGACGGTCTTGTTTTTTACCGTTATATTGTCTCGCAATGGTCACAGAAGCTAAGGGATGACGGCGAAATATTCTTCGAAATCGGTGAAGACCAGGGTAAAGAAGTAAGCGCTTTATTCAACAGCATCGGCTTTGACAGCCGTGTAATCAAGGATTACAATAATCACGACAGAATTGTCAGAGGAAGGAAGATGCCCTATGATATTTGACCTTTTCAACGAAGGAATGTCTATTGCAACAATCATCAAGCTTGGTATAAGGCTTATGATTATACTTTTCTTTTTGCCGGTGCATGAATATGCTCACGGCTATGTTGCCTGCAAGCTTGGCGACCCTACGGCTAAAAATATGGGCAGACTCACTCTTAACCCTATAGCTCACGTTGACCCGTTCGGCTTGCTGCTGAGTATTCTTACAGGTGTCGGCTTTGCAAAGGCTGTTCCCGTAAATATGAGAAATTTCAGACCCGAGCACAGAAAGCGTAATATGGCTCTTGTCTCTGTCGCGGGTCCTCTGTCAAACGTTTTTCTCGCATTTGTGTTCATTCTCGTTTCTCACATTCTGCGAGCAACGGGGACTGCAGCCAGCGGCTTCGGCAACAACCTTATTATGGTCTGTATGTTCGGTGCAAGCTGCAATACAATGCTTGCCGTATTCAACCTTTTACCCGTGCCGCCCCTTGACGGCTCAAGAATTTTAAGTGTTGTTCTTCCTGACAGATATTATTATAAAATAATGCAGTACGAAAGATATATCGGTATTGTATTTATTGTTCTTGTGCTTACAGGTGCTCTCGACGGCGTTCTCGGCTTCTTCTCCAATCTCTTGTATTCGGGAATAAGCAACATTGTTTCAATACCGTTCAGATTATTCTTATAAGGTGAAATATGGAAAAATTACAGTATAAGCTTGATGTTTTTGAAGGTCCTATGGACTTGCTTTTACATCTTATCAACAAACATAAACTTAATATCAACGATATTCCTATTTTTCAGCTCGTTGAGCAATACATTGAATATGTCCGCCTTATGGAAGAGGCTGATATGGAAATCGCAAGTGAATTTCTTGAGATGGCAGCAAGACTTGTTTATATCAAGTCGGTTTCACTTCTTCCTGTTCACGAGGAGGCTCAGGAGCTTAAAAAGGAGCTTACGGGTGAGCTTATTGAATACCGTGACTGTAAAATTATGGCAGGTAAAATTGCCGAACAGACCGACGGCTTCAACCATTTTTACCGTGAGACAATGGAAATTGAAAAAAACTCAAAATATGAGCGCTTACACGAGCGTGATGAGCTTATCAGGTTTTATCTTTCTGCCGTTGGCAGGGGAAACAGAAAGCTTCCGCCGCCTATTGAATCCTTCACGGCTATCGTTACAAAGAAAATTATTTCGGTAAGCTCGAGAATAAGCGGTATTTTTTCAAAGCTCAGAACGGGCAAAAAGCATAGCTTCAGAGAGTTTTTTACCGATGCAAAATCCCGCTCCGAGATGGTTGCAACCTTCCTTGCAATGCTTGAGCTTATAAAGGCCAATAAAATCAAGGTCGGAGACGAAAGTGAAGACCCCGATGTAATTCAGACGGGGGAAATAAACGAAAATGAACTTATATCCGAATTCGGAGGTGAAGAAAATGCTTGACAAAGAGCTTATTCCTTGTCTTGAGGCTGTACTTTTTGCGGTTGGTGAGCCGATTGAAATTGAAAGACTTGCCCAGGCATTACAGGAGGACGAAACCGTTCTTGAGCAGGCTCTGCAAAAGCTTCGCGACAAATATAACGACGATGAATGCGGTATCTGTCTGCTGAAGCTTGATAACAAATATCAGATCTGCACAAAAAAGCAATATGCCGACAACATCAGAGCAGTAATTGAGGTTAAGAAGAATGCTCCGCTTTCGCAGGCCGCTTTTGAGGTTCTTGCCATTATTGCTTATAATCAGCCTGTTACAAAATCCTTTGTTGAGCAGGTAAGAGGTGTTGACTGCTCGGGAGTTATTGCTAATCTTTGCCAGAAATCACTCATCGAGGAAAAAGGCAGACTTGAGCTTCCCGGAAGACCGCTTATTTACGGCACAACGTCAGACTTTTTACGCTGCTTCTCTCTTTCTTCCTTAAGTGATTTGCCTCCCGTTCCGCAGAAAAGCGAAGAGAAGAACAACAAAAACGAAGAAAATATCAATGATGATTTACAATTAACTGTTGACGAAAGCGAAAATATAGAGTAAAATATAATGGATGTATTGAAAGGAGTGAAGGAATGACATTTTTATACATAATATTAGGCATTGTTCTGTTTTTTGTTGCCGTTCTTTCTGTTCCTTTACATATAACCGTCGGTTATGACAATAAAATCCGTGTCAGCATCAGATATCTTTTTATAAAGCTGAATCTTTTACCGGCTAAGTCAAAGCCTAAAAAGGAAAAGCCGAAGAAAGAGCCTGCGCCGAAGGAAGAAAAGCCAAAGAATGATACACCGAAGGAAAAGAAGCCTAATCCTATACTTGAAATGGTTAAGGCTAACGGCTACGACGGAATGATGACCGTTCTGTCAAACCTCGGCAGAATCTTTAAAATTTACGGCGGCAAGCTTTTCAAAAACGTTGTTTTTGACGAGCTTTATCTTTACATCTGTGTCGGAACAGGTGATGCGGCGGCAACGGCAATCAAATACGGACAGACCTGTCAGAAGATATATCCGCTTATGGGCTTTATTTGCTCTAACAATGTTGTAAAAAAATATGACATTGACGTCGATTCTGATTTCCTTGCAAATAAAACCGAGGGTGAATTTTTCTTTGATATGCATATTTGTATAAGAAAAACCATCAATGCATCAATCGCAATGGTAGTAAGGCTTATTTTCGGTGTTGTTCTTACGTTCTTAAAGGGTGCAAAAAAGAAGCCCGCCGGACAGCAACCGACTGAAACAATAAATAAATCTAAGTAAACACAATGAAAGGATGAAAATAAAATGGCAGAAAAATCAGCAGGTGCAATTCTTGCATCAACAATTGAAAAAATCCGCGACCTTGTAGACACAAGCACAATTATCGGTGAGGCAATTTACGCTGAAGGTGGCACAACCATCATTCCCGTTTCAAAGGTTACCTACGGCTTTGCTTCCGGCGGTGCCGACTTCCCCTCAAAGAGCTCAAAGGAGCTTTTCGGTGGCGGCGGCGGAGCAGGTGTGACAATCACTCCTGTTGCATTCCTCGTAATCAACAACGGTGAGGTTACTCTTAAGCACATCACAGCTTATGATAATGCTGCTGAAAGAGTTGTTAACCTTGTTCCCGAAATGTTTGATAAGGTTACCGGCTTTATCAACAAGGCAAAGGCAGATCCCGTAGCTGCAGCAGAGCCCGAAGCAAAATAAATAATTTTAAACCAACCGCCTGCATATTATTTAATGGCAGGTGGTTGATTTGTTAATTATATTCAGAAGAATACTCCTTACGGTTATACTTGTTTTCTCATTAACCTTTACTGTATACGGAATCAGTGAGGGTGATATCAGTGCGGCTTCAGCCGTACTGGTTGACGGTGACACGGGCGAGATACTTTTTGAAAAGTACGCATATACGAGGCGTTCAATGGCGAGCACAACCAAAATAATGACAAGCCTGCTTGCCGTTGAATCCGGTAAGCTTGATGATACTGTTACCGTAAAGGAAAAAATGTATATTGAAGGCACGGCACTCGGTCTTGAAAAAGGTGATAAGCTTACGCTCAAAACTCTGTGTTACGGTATGCTTCTTGAATCCGGCAACGATGCTGCGGTGCTCACGGGTATTTTCTTATCAGGCAGTGAGGAAAAATTCAGTCAGCTTATGAACAAAAAGGCGTCAGAAATCGGTATGAAATCCACCAATTTTGTTACCGCCTCGGGACTTGATGACGAAGAGCATTACACGACCGCATATGATATGGCGTTGCTCGGCAGCTACGCCGTCAAAAACACGGTTTTCAGAGAAATATGCAGCACCAAATCATACAAGGCTGAATATATAATCCCTGAGAAAACACGGTATTTCTCAAATCACAACCGTTTGCTCAGCTCCTGCGACGGGGTATTTGGTCTGAAAACAGGCTTTACCAAAAAGAGCGGTCGGTGCCTTGTAAGCGCATGTGAGCGCGACGGCAAGGTGCTTGTAGCGGTTACGCTTAAAGCTCCGGATGACTGGAATGATCACCGTAAGCTTTACGAGTACGGTTATTCCTTATATGAAAACAATGATTATTTTAGCGATAAATTATCAGCAGTTGCGGTATCGGGTTCTCAAAATAATAGTGTGCCGTTACGTTATACAGATAACGGTTCTGTAGCTGTAAAAGCTGATTCGGATATACAGGTAAAAACATACTTAAAGGACTTTTATTATGCACCGATAAAAAAAGGTGATGTGCTTGGCAAAACAATTGTTTATCAGAACGGTGCTTCTGTAGCTGAACGGTATATTGTTTCAGTCGAGGATGCACCTGTAATCAAAGAAACAGAAATAAAAAAGCGAAGCTTAAAGCAGCGTTTTTTCATATTTATAGAAAATTTATTCAAAGGACGGTAATTTAAATGACAGACGGTAAAGTCAGGCTTCAGAAATACCTTGCAGAATGCGGCGTAGCCTCAAGAAGAAAGAGCGAAGAGCTTATCGAACAGGGTAAGGTTAAGGTTAACGGTTATGTTGCATCCATAGGTGATAAAATCAATCCCAAAAGAGACACGGTAACCGTAAGCGGTAAAAAAATTGTAAAACAGAAAAGCCACACTTATATTATGCTTCATAAGCCGAGAGGCTTTATAACCACAATGAGTGATGAAATGGACAGAAAGTGTGTTGCTCAGCTTATAAAGGATGTTCCCGGCAGAGTTTACCCGGTAGGACGTCTCGACAGAGATTCAGAAGGTATGCTCCTTTTTACAAATGACGGAGAGTTTGCAAATGCAATGACTCACCCAACACGCCACGTTCCTAAAACCTACCGCGTAACTGTACGCCCCTCGATAACCGAGGAGCAGATTACAAAGCTCACAACAGGTGTTATTATCGAGGACAGAATGACCGCACCTGCCGAGATAAGGGTTGTTACCAAGGAAGAGGGCAGGGTAGTGCTCGAAATCATCCTTTACGAAGGCAGAAACAGACAGATAAGAAAAATGTGCGAAGAGGTAGGACTTGAGGTTGCAAGACTTAAGAGAACTGCCATCGGTTCAATAAAGCTCGGTATGCTCAAGCAGGGCGATTACAGAGAGCTTACCGAGGATGAGGTAAGAAAGCTTATGATTGCAGCGGGAATGGAGAGAAAGAAGAAATGATTCACTTCAGACCTTGCACAACAACAGAAAGTACAAATGAAATCATCTTCGAAGCTGTTGAAAACGGCATTGTATGCGGTAGCTGCCATATGGTATACAGCTCAGATAAAGCAACGGTCGACACTCTCAGCTTTGACCCGGACAAGCCTCATCTTGTTGAGGGATTAGTGAAAAGTGCATTCAATTTCGCCGTGCAAAAAAACATCTATATGGGATACTGTACCTGTGAAAATATTACACATTTTCTTGATAATATGAACTTTGAGAAAAAAGACGGTATTTACGGTAACGATATACCCTCAATACTTATGGGTAATTGTTGTAAAAAAGTGTGATAATATTTGACAAATTGCTTATAACAATGTATAATTTATCAGATAATTATAATTATGATTCCATTCGGAGGGCTCATTAAATGATAAGAAGTATGACAGGCTTCGGAAGAGCGCAGGAAACAGTTAACGGTATCACTGCAACCGTTGAGGTTAAAAGCGTAAATCACAGATATTTTGATTTTTCCTGCAGGGTACCGAGAAACTACGGCTTTCTTGAGGAAAGGCTGAAAAGCTATATTCAGTCAAGAGTTACAAGAGGTAAGATTGAGTGCTATGTTCAGATTGAGGCTCAGGAGGCTGAGGAATGTATTGTTAAGGTCAATCATTCACTTGCCAAGGGCTACATAGATGCTCTTAATGAAATCGCAACGGAGTATTCACTTGAAAACGATGTAACGGTTTCTTCCGTTGCCCGTAATCACGATATTTTTTCAGTTCACAAGAGCGAAGCAGATGAAGAGATTATATGGAACGCTGTTAATACAGTTGCTTCTATGGCTATCGATTCATTTGTCAGCATGAGAGAAAAAGAGGGTCAGAAGCTTAAGGATGATATTCTTTCACGTTGTGATACAATTCTCGAAAATGTGTCCTTTATTGAAAAGAGATCTCCCGAAACTGTTGTTGAATATAACAACAAGCTTCTTGAAAGAATGAAGAACGTTCTTTCTGACGTTCAGGTTGACGAGCAGAGACTTCTCACTGAGGCAGCAATATATGCTGATAAAATTGCCGTTGCTGAGGAAACCGTCAGACTCAGAAGCCACATCGATCAGATGCACGAATTTATGAAAAGTGACATCGCAATCGGCAGAAAGATGGACTTCCTTGTTCAGGAATTCAACCGTGAGGCCAACACAATCGGCTCAAAGGCTCAGGATGTTGAGATCGCACGTAAGGTAATTGATATCAAGGCTGAGGTTGAAAAAATCAGAGAACAGGTTCAGAATATCGAATAAAACGGAGTTGTAAAAATGAAGTTAATTAACATCGGTTTTGGTAACATGATAAACGCTCAGCGTTTGATTGCCATAGTAAGCCCCGATTCCGCACCTATAAAGCGTCTTATTCAGGAGTGCAAGGAAAGAGGCACTCTTATCGATGCAACTCAGGGCAGACGTACACGTGCAGTTATCATAATGGACAGCGACCATGTTATTCTTACCTATCTCCAGTGCGAAACCGTTGCTAACAGACTCGATAGCGAGCAAGGTGAAATTTTGGAGGATTGTGATGATGAATAAAAACGGACTTTTAATTGTTGTTTCAGCTCCTTCAGGCTGCGGCAAGGATACAGTAATTTCAAAGGTTCTTGAAAAGCTCGGTGATGAAGCGGCGCTTTCAGTATCGATGACAACAAGAGCGATGCGTCCGGGTGAAGCAGAGGGTGTTAACTATTACTATGTATCCGTTGACGAATTCAAAGAGCACATAAAAAACGGAGATATGCTTGAATATGCAAGCTACGGCTCAAATTTTTACGGCACTCCCATTAAGCCCGTCAAGGACAGACTTGCCGAGGGTAAAACCGTCTTTCTTATAATTGAGGTTGAAGGCGGCGGAAACGTAAAAAAGATATTCCCCGAAGCAAAAAAGATTTTCATTGTTCCTCCTTCAATGAAGGAGCTTGAAAACAGATTAAGGGGACGCGGTACAGATTCTGAGGAATCAATAGCCAAAAGAATGGAAATTGCTAAAACAGAGCTTGAAAGAGCTTGTGAATACGATTATGTAATCGAAAATGATGTTTTAGAAGATGCTGTCAGCGACGTTATGTCAATAATAAGAGCAGGACAGCTTGAAATAACCAATATGCAAAATAAAATAAGAGAGGTAATGACAAATGCTTAATCCCGATTTAAGAGAATTACTCAAAGACAACACCAGCCGTTATTCACTCGTAACCGCTGTAGCAAAAAGAGCAAGAGAAATCGCAGAAACTCCCGAGCTCAACGAAAAGTGCGGAACAAAAAAGCACGTTTCCTATGCTCTTGACGAATTCCTTGAAGGCAAGCTTGAAATTTTCGAGCCCGAAGAAATCAGAAATATATAACAAATAAGGATGTGAAATGATATGGAACAGTTTCTTGCTATGGTAGCAGTGGAAAATGTTGCATATCATTTTGATATTTTTTACGCTTATTCCTTTGATGAAAGCCTTAAAGACAGTATTGCACCGGGTATGAGAGTGCTTGTGCCCTTCGGAAGAGGCAAGAATGCGAGCAGACAGGGCGTAATCTTTGAAATTAAGCCCTGCGACGATGTTTCGGGGTATAAAAGCATCATTTCCACCCTTGACGAAAGCCTTGTTATAAGCGCTGAAATGCTTGAAATTGCGCGTTTTCTCAAGGAACGTACCTTCTGCACCTATTTTGATGCTGTCAGAGCTCAGCTTCCGTCGGGTCTTTCGTACAAAACATCTGTAAATTATTTTGCTGTCGCCGACAGTAAAAACACTGCGCTTGATTCTACAGAAAACGAGCTTTACAGGCTTATGCTGACTTTTGACGGCTTCTGCGACAGAAAAAGCCTGTACGATACGCTCGGACTTGATTATTCCCGTGATGCAATGGAAAAGCTTGTGAATAAGGGTCTCGTGCTCAAAAATTACGATGCTCTTTCACGTATGGGCAATGCGACACACAAAAAGGTGCTTTTACTAATGTCCGCCGAAGAGGCTTATGAAAAATATCCGGGTCTTACCGCAAAACAAAAAAGCGTCATTAAAGTTCTTGAGGATATCGGCAAGGCTGATCTGAACGAGGTTTGTTACTTTACGGGTGTAACCTCATCCGTCGTGTCAAACATCTGCAAAAAGGGCATTGCGGATATAATTGACGAGGAATATTACCGTATTCCGAAAACCTACACTGTAAATACCTCTGCCGGTGATGAAATAACCCTTACCGAAAAGCAGAATAAGGCATATTCCGATCTCATTGAAAAATATAAAAGCGGTGGGGGAGTGTCTCTTCTTTACGGTATTACGGGCAGCGGAAAAACCTCGGTTTTTCTTAAGCTTATCGATGAGGTTATCTCTGACGGTAAGCAGGTAATTGTTATGGTGCCCGAAATTGCTCTCACCCCTCAGATGATGAGCATTTTCAAGGGACGCTACGGTGATAACGTTGCTATTTTCCATTCGGGACTCTCCTCAGGTGAAAGACGTGACGAATATAAGCGCGTATTTGATAAAAAAGCAAATATCGCCGTCGGTACACGTTCAGCCGTTTTTGCTCCCTTTGATAATTTAGGGCTTATAGTGATTGACGAGGAGCAGGAGCACACCTATAAATCCGAATCCTCACCAAAATATCACGCCCGTGATGTTGCAAAATTCCGCGCGGCAAAGCACAAAGCCTTACTGCTTCTTGCTTCCGCGACGCCGTCTCTTTCCTCCTTCAGCAATGCCCAAGCGGGCAAATACGACATTCAGGTACTTGACGAACGTTACGGCGATGCAGTTTTACCTGAGGTTACCGTTGTTGATATGAAACAAGAGAGAAAAAGCGGTAATAAATATAATATCAGCTCTCCGTTATTGGAGATGCTTGAGAAAAATCTTAACGAAAAAAAACAGTCAATACTACTGATTAACCGTCGCGGCTTCAACACCTTTGCCGCCTGCGACGAGTGCGGTCAGGTTCTGACCTGCCCGTCGTGCAGTATTTCCCTGACATATCACAGCGCAAACAACAGACTGATGTGTCATTATTGCGGCTATTCAACCGCATTTACAAAAACCTGTCCCGAATGCAGGAAGGATGCCGTCCGCTATGCAGGATACGGTACTCAGCGCATTGAAAAAGAGCTTGAGGAGCTTTTACCCGAGGCACGAGTAATCCGCCTCGACACAGACTCAACCTCAACAAAGCACTCCTTCGAAAAAGCACTTTCAGCCTTCGGTAAGGGAGAGTACGATATTATGCTCGGCACTCAGATGGTTGCCAAGGGGCTCAATTTTGAAAACGTTACCCTTGTCGGTGTTATCAATGCTGACCAACAGCTCAATAATGACGATTTCCGAAGCGGTGAACGCACCTTCGATCTGCTCACTCAGGTTATCGGACGCTCGGGCAGAGGTAAATTCAGAGGAAATGCTGTTATTCAGACAATCACGCCCGAAAACAACGTCATAAGGCTTGCCGAAAAGCAGGATTATAACGGCTTTTATAATTCGGAAATAGTAATAAGAAAGGTAATGGTTTATCCGCCCTTCTGCGATATGTGCGCCGTAAGCTTTACTTCGCAAAACGAGGTCAAGGCTCTCAGCGCTTCAAAGGACTTTCTTTCTCTTATAAAAGAGAAAATATCCGATGAATACAAAAACGAAAAAATTATAGTACTCGGACCTATGCCTCCGAGAATTTCAAAGATAAACAACAAATATATATACAGACTCATAATCAAATGTAAAAATTCAAAACGCTTCAGGGCAATGATTTCCGAAATGCTTATTCATTTCGGAAAGGACAAAAAATATGCCGATGTTTTCGTCGGTGTGGATATTAATCCTGAAAGCCTTGTTTAAAGGAGATTGCTTATGGCTATCAGAAAAATTGTAACAGTTGAAGATCCTATTTTAAGAAAAACAAGCCGCCCCGTTGAACGCTTCAACGACAAGCTCTGGCAGCTTCTTGACGATATGAAGGAGACAATGTACAAATCTCAGGGAGTCGGTCTTGCCGCCGTTCAGGTCGGTATGCTCAGACGTGTTGTAGTTGTCGACGTAGGTGACGGATATCTCGAGCTTATCAATCCTGAAATTGTCGAAATGTCCGGTGAAGAAATTTCTGACGAAGGCTGTCTCTCGCTTCCCGGAGAAAGTGGAAAGGTAAAGCGCCCGACCTACGTTAAGGTAAAGACTCAGAACCGTAACGGCGCATGGCGCTTACTTGAAGGAACAGGTCTCAAGGCACGTTGCTTCTGTCACGAAATTGACCACCTTGACGGCACTCTTTATATTGATAAGGTAATTCCCGAAACCGCAGACGATATCCTCAAGGCAGGTGACAACAGATGAGAATAGCTTTTATGGGTACACCCGATTTTGCGGTTGACTGTCTTCGTGCGCTGGCTGAATCCGAGCACGAGATTGTCGGTGTTTTCTGTCAGCCTGATAAGCCCGTAGGCAGAAAGCAGGAGCTTACTCCGCCCGATGTTAAGGTTGAAGCCTTAAAGCACGGCTTCAAGGTTTTTCAGCCCGAGTCATTGAGAAACGGCAAGGGTGTTGAAATTCTTGAAGAAATCAAGCCGGAGCTCGTTGTAGTTGTCGCTTACGGTAAAATCCTTCCCCACGATTTTCTTACTTATCCGAAGCACGGCTGTGTAAATATTCACGCGTCAATTCTCCCGAAATACAGAGGAGCATCACCCATTCATTTTGCCGTCCTTAACGGAGACAAAATCACAGGAGTTACGGCTCAGCAGATGGATGACGGTCTTGATACGGGTGATATTCTCCATATCGGCACAACGGAAATCGGCGAAAACGATACAACGGAATATATGTACGAGGTTCTCGCTCCTCTCGGTGCGAGGGTGCTTATGGAAACCGTTAAAATGATTGAAAACGGCGAGCTTAAGCCCGTCAAGCAGGATGAATCCCTTGCAAGCAAGGTCGGACTTCTCACAAAGGATATGAGCGTAATTGACTGGAGCAGACCTGCTGCAGAAATTCATAATAAAATCCGCGGTCTTTATTCCTGGCCCGGAACAGTAACCAAATTCAATGGCAAAAATTTAAAAATCCACAAAAGTATTTTATCTGATGCAAAGGGCAAAAATATACCCGGAGAAGTTGTTGATACTAACGGGAAAATTATCGTTTCCTGCGGTGATAACGGCTGCATTGAGCTCCTCGAGGTTCAGCCCGAAGGCAAAAAAAGAATGGACAGTGCTTCTTTCCTTAACGGATACAAAATTGAAAAGGGGACTGTCCTCGGCATATAAACAACACTAAAAGGATGTGTTTTTATGATCTGGTACGATTATTATTATCTTATACTTGTTGTACCCGCACTTATTATTTCACTTATTGCACAGGCAAATGTAAAAAAAGCCTATTCCTCAATGGCAAAAATTCAGAATAAAAAAAGACTTACCGGTGCAGATGCTGCTTACCGTGTACTTCAGTTTTACGGCATTAACAATGTACAGATACAGATGACTCAGGGTAAGTTGACGGACCACTATGACCCTCGGTCGAATGTTATAAGACTTTCACCCGAGGTTTTTTCCGGCACTTCAATCGCAAGTGTAGGTATCGCATGTCACGAGGCAGGACACGCCGCTCAGCATGCTCAGAATTATGCGCCGATAAGAATGCGTAATGCAGTGCTACCCGTTGCAAATATCGGCTCTTCGGTAGGCTTTACAGTTGCAATTCTCGGCTATTTTATGGGACTTGATATAATTGTAAACGTCGGTATAATTCTTTTTGCGGCAGTTGTTGTCTTTCAGCTTGTTACCTTGCCCGTTGAATTTAACGCAAGCTCGAGAGCAATCAGGGTAATCGGTGAAACAAATATGCTTTACGAAGAGGAAATCCCAAAAGCACGCAAGGTTTTAAGAGCCGCTGCTCTTACTTATGTTGCATCACTCTTAGTGTCAGTAATGTCACTTATCAGGCTTATTTTACGTACAAACAGAAGAAGATAAAGGTAGTTTTATGCAAAATCCGAGGCAATTGGCTTTTGAAGCCTTGACAAAAACAGAAAAAGACGGGGCATACTCAAACATTGCCCTTGACTTTTTGCTGTCAAAATCAGATTGTGACACAAGAGACAGAGCTTTTGTGTCTAATTTGTTTTACGGTGTAATTGAAAGAAAAATCACCCTCGATTATAATATAGAGCTTTATCTGTCAAAGCCGATAATCAAGCTAAAAAAGGATGTGCTTACCGTTCTGAGGCTCGGCGCTTATCAGATTCTTTTTATGGATAAGGTGCCATCCTCTGCTGCAGTAAATGAAAGCGTCAATATTGCCAAGAAAAACGGCCTTTCCTACGCCTCGGGACTTGTCAATGCAGTTTTGAGAAAGCTTGATAAAAACGGCTTGAAGCTGCCTTCAGAGGAAGATTTTACCGAATATCTGTCGGTCAGATATTCCTGCCCGCAATGGCTTGTGAATAAATGGCTCAAGGAGTTCGGAAGGGAGGATACCGTCGGTATACTTGAAAGCTCTGTCGGCGTCTGTAAGAATTACATAAGAGTTAACAACACGCTCACAACGTCCGAAAAGCTTATAGAAGAGCTTAAAAACGAGGGAGTATCTGCTTTCGGAACCGAATACGCAAACTGCCTTGAAATTCAGCTTGGAGGAAGAGGTGTTGAATCTCTTGAAAGCTTTAAAAAAGGGCTTTTTCACGTTCAGGATGCCGCTTGTCAGCTTTGTGCGAGAGCGCTGAATGTAAAGCCCGGTGACAGAGTTTTTGACCTTTGTGCCGCCCCCGGCGGAAAAACATATACAATCGCCGAGGAAATGAATAACAGCGGAGAGGTACTCAGCTTTGATATCCATGAGCACCGTGTAATACTTATTCAAAGCGGTGCCGAAAGGCTCGGACTTACCTGCGTAAAGGCAAAGCCGGGAGATGCCACCCTACATTACAGTGAGATAGGAATGGCCGACGCGGTTTTATGCGATGTTCCATGTTCAGGCTTCGGCATTACAGGCAGAAAGCCCGAAATAAAATACAAGAATCCCGATGAAATCAAGCAATTACCCGCCTTACAGCTTCAGATACTTAAAAACGGGGCAGAATATGTCAAGCCGGGCGGAAGACTTGTCTACTCAACCTGTACGCTTTCACAAAGCGAAAATCAGAAGGTCTGTAAAAAATTTCTTGAAGGCAATTCTGATTTCACGGTTGTTTCACCGTTTAAGGAAATCAGCAACGAGGAGTTTCTTACACTTCTTCCGCATAAGCATAATACAGACGGATTTTTTATTGCCTGCTTCGAAAGGAAAAAACAATGACAAAGACAGATATCAAGTCCTTAACCCTTGATGAGCTTAAGGCTGAAATGGAAAAAATTGGTGAAAAAGCATTCAAGGCAAAGCAGATTTATTCATGGCTACATAAGCGCGGTGCTGAACACTTTGATGAAATGACCGATATTTCAAAAAAATTAAGGGAAAATCTTGAAAATTCCTATGATATTTATAATTGCAGTATTGAAAAAAAGTTAGTTTCGATGTATGATAATACAGTTAAGTATTTGTTCAGACTGCACGACGGTGAGCTCATTGAAAGCGTTGTGATGAAATACAAGTACGGATATACAATCTGCGTGTCAAGTCAGGTTGGTTGTAAGATGGGCTGTAAGTTCTGCGCATCGGGTATCGCGGGCTTTGTAAGAAACTTAAGTGCATCAGAAATTCTTTCTCAGATATATACCGCTCAGCGTGACCTTGATATACGAATCTCTCATATAGTTATGATGGGAGTAGGGGAGCCGCTTGACAACTTTGACAACGTAACTAAATTTCTTTCAATGATTTCTGACGAGAACGGTCTTAACATCGGAATGAGAAACATTTCGCTTTCTACGTGCGGTGTTGTAAGCGGAATTTATAAGCTGCTTGAAAAGAAGCTGCAGCTTACTCTTTCGGTTTCACTTCACGCTCCCAACGATGAAATCCGTTCACGTACAATGCCGGTCAATGACCGCTGGAATATAAGTGAGCTTCTGAAGGCTTGCAGAGATTACACAAGGGAAACATCGAGACGCATTTCCTTTGAATATGCAATGATTGACGGAGTAAATGACAGTGACGAGTGCGCAAGAGAGCTTGCTTCAAGGCTTAAGGGAATGCTCTGCCACGTTAACCTTATTCCCGTTAACTCAGTAAAAGAAAGAAGCTACAAAAAAAGCAACGATAACAGAATTGCCTCTTTTATAAAAATACTTGAATCAAGAGGTATAAACGTCACTGTAAGACGAACTCTCGGCAGTGATATAAACGCCTCCTGCGGTCAGCTTCGCAGAGGCGAGAACAATCAGGATAACTAATATTATAAGGAGATAAAGCTTATGCAAATTATCGGAAATACTGATGTCGGCAGAACAAGAATTGCAAATGAAGACGCATTCAAGTTCGGCAAATTTGACGACGGAACAAGCTGGGCCGTGGTCTGCGACGGTATGGGCGGTGTGCACGGCGGAAAGGTCGCAAGCTCAACTGCAATTGACATTGTCAGTCAGAAAATCAACAAGTGCTACAACACTTCAATGAACATTGCCTCAATTGAAAATCTCCTTTTATCAGCAATCACTACAGCTAACTGCCTTGTTTATGACAGAGGCTCATCGGATAAAGAGCTTGAGGGAATGGGCACTACTATTGTTGCTGCTGTTTGCAAAAACGGTGAGGTTTGCATCGCTCACGTAGGTGACAGCCGCGCTTATATAATAAGCGACAGCAAAATCCGCCTTATCACGAAGGACCATTCACTTGTTCAGGAAATGCTTGATATGGGACAGATTACCGAAACAGAATTTGAGCATCATCCCAGAAAAAACATTATTACAAGAGCTATGGGCGTCGATGAAAAAATTGATATTGAGTTTGATACCGTTGAATTCGGTGAAAATGATGCTCTCATACTTTGCTCAGACGGTTTAAGCGGCTTGTTGAAAAAAGAAAAGCTTCTTGAAATGTATAATCAGTATGATTTCAATACCCTTGCAGATAAATATATCGAGGCTGCAAACGACAACGGCGGTGTTGATAACATCACAGTCGTGGTTATGAAAGGTTAAGGTGATATAATGGAAAATTACGTTGGCAAAAGACTTGACGGCAGATATGAGATAATGGAAATTATCGGCGTCGGCGGTATGGCTGTCGTTTACAAGGCCTTTGATAATATGGACCAGAGGATTGTTGCCGTAAAAATTCTTAAGGATGAATACATTGCAAACGAGGAATTCAAGCGCAGATTCAAAAACGAATCAAAGGCTATCGCTGTTTTGTCACACCCTAATATTGTAAAGGTATTCGATGTAAGCTACGGTGATATGCTTCAGTATATTGTTATGGAATATGTTGAAGGTATTACCCTCAAGGAATATATGCAGCAGCAGGGCAGGGTTAACGTACGCGAAGCCCTTTACTTTGTTACTCAGATTCTCCGTGCTCTTCAGCACGCACACGATAAGGGTATTGTTCACCGCGACGTCAAGCCGCAGAACATTATGCTTCAGTCTGACGGTACAATCAAGGTTACCGATTTCGGTATTGCCCGCTTCAGCCGCAGCGAGACAAGAACAATGACAGACGGAGCAATCGGCTCTGTACACTATATCAGTCCCGAGCAGGCAAAGGGTAATGTAACAGACGCAAAAACTGACCTGTATGCCGTAGGTGTTGTTCTTTATGAAATGCTTACCGGCAGTCTGCCCTTCCAGTCGGACAACGCTGTTTCTGTTGCGCTTATGCAGCTTCAGAAGGAGCCGGTTATGCCGAGAGAGCTTAACCCTGATATTCCCGTTGGTCTTGAGCAGATTATTATGAAGGCAATGCAGAAAAATGTTGTTGACAGATATCAGTCAGCCTCTGAATTACTTTATGATATTGACAGCTATAAGAGAAATCCGAACATAAAGTTCAACTATTCCTTCAATTCTACGGGTTCTCCTGCCGCTCAGAACGAAGCCACCGCTCAGCGTCCCGCAGGAAGAGCTCCTGCTCCTAACGGTCAGCAGAGACCTTTACCCCAACAGAGAAGACCGGCTCCAAAGCCTCCGATTGTTGATGATGACGACGAAAGTGAAATAGATACAAAGGCCAAGGTAAGAACGCTTGGTATTCTTTTCGGCGTGCTCGTTGCCCTTGCTGTTTTTGCCGTTCTCCTTTTCAATTTCTTTAAGGGCGACGATAAAAAAATCGAGGTTCCTCTTCTTGAAGGTCTGAACTATTATGAAAACGTTGTAAATAACATTGAATATTCCAGTTTTAAGATCACTCCCAATTTTAAAGAGGACAGTGCCGAGGCATCCGGTAAAATCCTTTCTCAGGAGCCCAAGGCAGGCGAAAAGGTTGATTACGGAACCGAAATTGTAATTTATATTTCAGGCTCTGCTAAAGGAATTGAAATCCCTGTAGATATTATCGGTAAAAGCTTTGATGATGCTGAAAATCAGCTCAAGGCTCTCGGCTTTAACGTAAACATCATCAAAGAGAAGAACGAAAGCATTCCCGTCGGTAAGGTTATAAGAACCGAGCCTACCGCAGGCCAGAAGGCTCAGCCCGGCTCAAAGGTAATTATTTACGTTGCGACCAACCAGGATGTTGAGCCCGTTAATGTTCCCGATCTTCTCGGTAAAACCGTTGCAGAAGCAAAAGCAGCTCTTGAAGCAGCAGGTCTTTTACTCAACACAGAGGACAGTGAATACCGTAACAGTACTGCGACCGCAGGTCTTATTATCGGCTATGAAAAGGCAGGAGAAAAGGTTCTTCCGGGAACAAGCATTGCAGTTTACATCAGTAACGGCAAATCCGATGCAACAACCACTACCACCACAACAACAACAACTACTACAACGACTACTACAGCGCCTACCGATGTAATTGTTTCAATTTACATTCCCACTGAAGTAGTGACAACAGCGCCGCCTACAACTGAGCCTCCCGAAACGGATCCTCCTGTAACTGAGCCGCCTCAGACCGACCCGCCCGAAACAAATCCTCCTGAAACAGATCCCCCTGAAACCGAAGCACCCACAACCGAGCCCGAGGCTCCGTCAGATTCAGGTGCAGATGTCGGCGGAGAAGTCCAGGCGCAGGTCGAGTAATATGGCAGAAGGTATAATTTTAAAAGGTATCGGAGGTTTCTATTATGTAGAAACCTCCGAAGGGATTTTTGAATGTAAGGCCAAGGGTAAATTCCGTAAGGATAAACTTAAGCCCCTTGCAGGCGATAAGGTAGACATAACGGTAAGAGATAATCAGGAAAATACAATTGATGTTATCTGCGAGCGTAAGAACAAGCTTATACGTCCACCCGTTGCAAACATTGATAAGCTGATGATTATTGTATCCGTGGCGTCGCCGATGCCGAATACGCTGATTGTTGATAAGCTCACGGTTATTGCCGAAAAGGGCGGAATCGAGCCTGTTATTGTCATTACAAAATCAGACCTTCTTGAAGAAAAAGCGCAGGAGCTTTTTGATATTTACTCATCAACAGGATACAGAACTTATATGTTTTCAAGCGTTGATAAGCGTAATATCGAAGCAATCCGTAATGAGTTTTCAGGCTGTCTCACCGCGCTGACCGGAAATTCAGGCGCAGGCAAATCGACCCTGCTCAACGCAATCGATGACTCGCTTGAGCTTCCTACGGGTGAAATAAGTGAAAAGCTCGGGCGAGGAAGACACACAACAAGGCAGGCTGAAATCTTTCACATTGCCGACGGTCTTGTCATAGACTCAGCAGGCTTTTCAAGCATTGAATTTTCAGGTGAAAATATTTTTCTTGCAAATGAGCTTGAAAAATATTTCAAGGAATTTCAGCAGCATAACGGTAGCTGCAGATTCAGCGGCTGCTCCCATATTAACACAAAGGGCTGTGCTGTTATTGACGCCCTTGAAAGCGACGAAATCAGCCAAAGCAGATATGACAGCTACGTTTCTATGTATAATGAGCTTAAGGATATAAAAAGCTGGCAGCTTTAATACTTTTATTCACAAAAAAATACCGTTTCCGTATAATGTTATTGTGACGGCTGCAGCCGTTAAAATTACGGAGAGGATGATATTTATTGACGCATCACCGTGGTTGTCCCAAAGGGCTGGTATTTACGGCGTTCGGAGCAGGATTGCTGCTTGCTATGTGCTTTCCTGTAAAAATGATGATTTTCATCCTCGCGGTAATGCTTGTTATTCTCGGGATAATTTCCTGTCAGAAGTGAAGCAATCATTCAAGGGGGTATTTTTGTGAAGGTTGTCGTTATCAGAAGTCCGAAGGCTCTCAAGGGTATACTTAAGCTGATTTTCAGAATCAACGATAAAGACGAATAAATTAACATAAGACCGTCCGTTCGTCATCGTATCGAACGGACGGCTCAATTTTAATCTGAAAGGATTACGCTCGATGGAAAAGCACATTGAAGTTGAAAGAAGTATTTATAAAAAATACCGCAAAAACATCTGGAAAAGATTTATTGCAGGTATAAATGAATATGAAATGATAAAGCCCGGCGATAAAATAGCAGTCTGCATTTCAGGCGGCAAGGACTCAATGCTCCTTGCAAAGTGCATTGAGCATCTTCAGAAGCACAGCGATTTTCCCTTTGAAGCAAAATACCTTGTTCTTGATCCCGGCTATTCACCTGAAAACAGACAGCGCATAATCGATAACGCAAGGCTGCTTAATATACCTATAGAGATATTTGATGCGGGTATCTTTGACTATGTAGATGATATCGAAAGCTCACCCTGCTATATGTGCGCCAGAATGAGAAGGGGATATCTCTACAAGTACGCCAAGTCAATCGGATGCAACAAAATCGCTTTAGGACACCATTTTGACGACGTTATTGAAACAATATTGCTTAGCATGATATATGGAGCCGAAGTAAAGACGATGATGCCAAAGCTTCACAGCACCAACTTCGAGGGAATGGAGCTTATCCGCCCGTTATATATGGTCAGGGAAGCAGATATAATCGCCTGGTCAAGATACAATGATTTAAGCTTTCTTGAATGCGCCTGCCATTTCACTAAAAAGAATGAGCAGACCTCTGATATGGAAATGACCTCAAAGCGAAAAGAAATGAAGGAGCTGATTTCCAATTTCAGAAAAATCAACTCCAACATTGAAATGAATATTTTCAGAAGCGTCCACAATGTAAATCTTGAAACCGTTATCGGTTACAGAAAAGGGGAGGAGAGGTATAACTTCCTTGATGATTACGATCTCAGATAAGCTTATCCTTCATATCATCGAGGTAGTATTTAATATATGCATCGCAGATTTCATCAATGCGCCTTTCAAAAAATGCATATACATCCTCAAGAGGACACACATCATAATTTTTAACGTACCATTTAATTACGCCGACAACCGAGCCGGAATAGAAGTTTGAAAAAAGCTGAGCCTTGTACTCAGGAACTCCCTCCAGCACCTGAGAAAGCTTAAGAGAGCAAAAATCTGTTATAACATTGATAAGAGTAGTATCAAAGGACATTGAATGCTTATCTGAAAAGACGGCAGCAAACAAAACCTTGTTCACATCAATGAATGTAAAAAGGACCTTTACAAAGGACATACAGCTTTCTTTAACGTTTTCAGGTGACGGGTAGCTGAGAACGTGTGAAAGATCAACCTCTGCAAGAAGCTGCTTAACACAGAAATTCAGAAACTCGGTTTTATCGTTAAAGTGCTTGTAAAAGGTTGCTCTGTGAACATCGGCGCCCTCGCAGATTTCAGAAATTGAAATCTCATCAAAGGACTTATCCTTGAGAAGGTTGAGAAAGCTTTCTATAAGCTGACGGTATGTTCTTTTAACTCTGACATCTGTTTTTTTAGTGAGTTCCATTGTTGTTCTCCTTAATACATTTATCTTTACCTGTTCTGAAGCTTTTCAAAATTTTTGAAAAGCTTTATTTTTTTCCGGTTATACCTTGTTTTGTGATGCAAAAAATAAATCTGTATGATTATATATCCAGCCCGGCGTGCTTAGCGATAAATTCAGCAACAGCATCCTCATCGTTAGAGCCGATTACACCGTTTGCAATTTTTTTAAGCTCAGCGTGAGCATTTGAAACGGCGTAAGCTTCATCAGCCGCCAAAAACAACGGGATATCATTAAGGTTATCACCGAAGGCAATTATTCTGTCCGCACCTGTAAGCTTTTTGATTTCCGATGCAGCAGTACCCTTTGAAATACTACCGTTCATTGTTTCAAGAAAATTACAGTCAGTATAGTTATCCGAATAAAAGCAGGAAACAACACCGTCAAGCTTTTTGATTTCATTATAAACCGGCTGAAGCTCACAGGGCTTATCAAAGCTGACAATATACAAAAGCTCCTCATCAACATCGAGGGTATATTCATTAACCTTTTTGAATTTTTTCAGCTTTCTGTTGTTCCTGTCGGTTATATATTCCTGTTGGTGAATATTATCGACCTCAGTATACACAATCTCAAGATAATCCTCCTTGCTGAAATAAAGCATAGGGTGTTTAGCATGATCTGCATAAATTTTAAGGATTTCAGCGGCGATTGACTTGTCGATACTGTGGTTGATTGCAGTTATTCCTTCAGACGTATCGTAAACAGAAACGCCGTTCATCAATGCGATAGGCATATTCAGACCCACATTCTGAAACATATCAAGAACGGTTGCCTTTGTTCTTGCGGTAGCAACGGAAAACATAACACCTTTTTTAATTAAGGAGCTTATTATATCTGCGCTTCTTTCAGTAAGCTCGGCCTTTGAGTTAAGCAAGGTTCCGTCCAGGTCGGTTATATATAATGTTCTCATAAGAAAAATCTCTTTCTTAATATTTTTTAAGTATTATAACACAAAGGAAGAAAAAAGACAACTGTATAAAAAAATATTTTTCGTGATAACGATTTTTTATTTATTTTTTCAAAAATATTATTGAAAATTAAGTAAAAAGCAAGTATAATGTATAGCATATTATTCTGTGTAACTGTATTAAAGGGCTACCCTTTGTGTGATATTCGGTTACATTTTGTTGAAGGGGATACACCATGTTAGGTAAATTCGTAAAAGTACGTGTTACCGCCCCTATGCACTCTTACAACAGCCGTTTCGGATTTAAGTACCTGCTTAACTACGGCATAATTGAAGGCTTCAAAGGCAAAAAGAACTTAGTCCAGAGCGCTTACATTATGGGTATTGACCATCCTGTAAGGAATTTCGACGGAAGAGTTATTGCAGTTGTCAAGCGCAAAGGCGGTAAGGGTATTGTATGGGTCGTGGCACCAAAAAGCACAAGATTCATTGTAAACGACATAAAAAAAGCAATCGATTTTGCCGAGGGGCAGAATGAATATACAATTGACTGTCTTTATGAAAGCTCATGCGGTGCTGTTGTTTACAGAATAGACCAGGGCAGAAGAAAGTTTCTTCTTATCCGTAACCGCAGAAGCGCTCACTGGGGCTTCCCGAAGGGTCACGTTGAGCCCGGTGAAACAAATGAGCAGACTGCAATAAGAGAAATTTTTGAAGAGACGGGTCTCAAGGTAAAAATTCTTCCTGATTTCGTAAAAAAATCAGACTATACCATTCAGGGTAAAATTGAAAAGTCAGTGTTCATCTTCCTTGCTAAAACCGAGGAATCCGAATACACCCTCCAGGAAGAGGAAATTGAAGAGTGCGGATGGTTTACCTATGAAAAAGCACTCAATACACTCAATTACGAGAATGACAAATATATTTTAAACGAAGCAATGAATTATTTTATTGTTAACCGTGTTTAAAAAAGGGGATTAAAAAAATGGCTGAAAGCTTAGCTGAATTTTTTGTAACAGCGCTTGAAGGTAAGGTTTCATCAGAAATCATAGCCTTTATTGTGTCTCTGTTACCGATTCTTGAACTGCGAGGCGGACTTATTGCCGCAAAGATTATGAATGTTGAATTCGTAAGAGCGTTTATACTTTGCTATATAGGTAATATGCTTCCTATACCCTTTATACTTCTTTTTATAAGAAAGATTTTCAATTGGCTCAAGCGTTTTGAAAAAATCGGCTCAATAATCAGAAAGCTTGAAGAAAAGTCACTTTCTAAAGCTGATAACGTTCGTAAATATAAGCTTTGGGGACTTTTCATATTTGTTGCAATCCCTCTTCCCGGAACAGGAGCCTGGACCGGTGCATTGATTGCTGATCTGCTCAGCATGAAAACCAAAGAGGCTTTTCCTGTAATTGCAGCGGGAGTAGCGGTTGCGGGATGTATAATTTCTGCTCTTTCATACGGACTTTTCGGTCTGTTAGGTTTTTAATTTATTTTTAACTTTATGTTGTAACCTATTTCTGATTTGCAAGAGTGATTCAGAAATAGGTTGATTATTTATAGGGAGGATTTATGAAGAAATTCATTGCATATCTGCTTGCCGCGACAGTTGTGATATCCTGCGCATATTACAGATTTGTAATTTACACACCTACAGATAAAAATGCAATACCCGCCGACGATATAATATACAATGTTTCCGAATTTATAATATCAGGCAACTACGATTTTGACGGAAACACTTCACCTCTAAGCGTAGAAACCAAAGCAACCGCTGACGGAATATGTAAAAAATATAATTCAACAGCGGTACAGATTGCGGTGATAGAAAACTGCGAGCTGAAATATACATACGAATACGGATACGCTGACAAAACGACAAAAAGCGTTGTAATTACTGATACTAAATTCCGGATTGCATCACTTTCTAAATTTGTCACTGATGCAGTTTTTATGAAGCTTTGCGAAATGGGAAAGGCTTCAACAGACGAAGATATAAGCAGTTATCTCGGCTTTAAGGTGCGCAATCCGCGTTATCCCGATAAGGTGATTACTCCGGCAATGCTTATGTCACATACAAGCACAATAGTCAATTCTGATCAGTTTGACTATTCATTGATGAACCGCTCGGTAATGCCGATTCAGGAGATACTCGAATACAACTCAGCCTTTTGTAATGCCGTACCCGGGAAATATTATTCTTACAGTAACTTCGCCGTTGCAATTCTGGGTGCAATCTGCGAAAAAATAACGGGAATGCATTTTAATGAGCTGGCAAAGATCTATTTCTTTGACCCCCTGGAAATTGATACCTCATACCTTGCCTTTGAACTTGAGCATCCCGAGCTTTTAGCCAACATTTACGGCTGGGAGGGTCTTACTGTTGAAGAGCAGTTGAATGTACGTGCTCACGAAACAATAGGGCAGACACATCACCTTGTTCAGGGCAATCTTACCTGCTCGGCTAAGGATTACGCAAAATTTATTGCAATGATCTGTGCCGGGGGTATAACTGAAAAAGGAGAGCGCCTTATTTCACAGGAAAGCATAAATGAAATGCTTAAAACCAGAATATATACCGAAGGACTCGGGTCAGGCTTCGGCGTTGAAGAGAATAAGCTTCTGTTCAAGGACAGAACAGTTTATACCCATACAGGAAACAGCTACGGGATGTATTCAACTTACACCTTTGATCCCGAAACAGGGGATGGGGTAGTTGTATTGACCTCCGGCGCCAATGTTGAATACCTTGATGCTTACGGAATGTACGATATCTGTATTGAACTTACGAAGCTTTTTCTTCCGGAAAAATGAATATAAAAATCACCGATATCAATGAATGATAATCGGTGATTTTACTTTTATAAAATTTCATTGAGACTGATTTCAGCCTTTTCCCATTCCTCCATTGCAAGCATAAGCGCATCTTCGGTTTCTGTTATTTTTTCCTGAATTTCGGAAAGTCTAACATAATCGCTGATGACTTCATCCTTCTGAAGCTCAGCAGTTAAAGCATATAGCTCTGTTTCGAGCAAATTGACCCTTTCCTCAGCTTTTTTCAATGCACGCTCACGTTTACTCTTTTCTTTGGCGGGCGTGGTATAAGTGCCTTTTGTAAGCTTTTTTGCAGTAGGAGAGGGGAGAGCCTCCGCTGCATCACTCTGCAGCCTTGTCTGATATTCAGTATACTCATCAAAACCGAATTCAAACCACTTAACGGTTTCCTTGCCCTCAAAGGAGAGGATATGGTGCGCGGCCTTTTTTACAAAATAACGGTCATGAGAAACAAACAGCAACGTACCTTCAAACTCGCTGAGCATTGTTTCGAGCGCTTCCTTACCGATGATGTCCATATGATTAGTAGGCTCGTCAAGAATAAGGAAATTAGGCTTATGCTTAAAAATTTTACAAAGTGCAAGCCTTACCTTTTCTCCGCCTGAAAGAACATTGACGTTTTTAAAAACATCCTCTCCGCTGAATAAAAAGGCTCCAAGGGCACTGCGAGCTTCAAAATCGGTAAGAGCAGGGAACTCGTCCATAAAATCCTGCAAAACGGTTTTGTTGCTGGTATACTGAGCCATCTGCTGGTCAAAGTAGCCGATTTTTACATTGCCGCCGATTATATAACTGCCACTCAAAGCGGGAACAACGCCTACAATTGTTTTCAGCAGAGTTGATTTACCCAATCCGTTACCGCCCAGAATACCGACGTGCTGACCGCGTTTTATATCAAAGCTGACCTTAGAAAGGACCTTATCATAACCGATTTCAAGATCGCGCACGGTAAGCACATCGTTCACAGACTTAAAATCGGGCTCAAAAGCTGCTCTGAAAGCCTTAGAATCGTAACTTTCAGGAGGTTCAATCAGCTCCATACGCTCAAGCGCTTTGATTTTAGACTGTGCCATCGCAGCTTTGTTTGCCTTGTATCTGAAGCGTTCGATAAGCTCTTCGAGTCGGGCAATTTCCTTTTGCTGCGCCTCATATTCCTTTGCCTGCTTTTCTCTTAAAAGCTTTTTCTGCTCAATAAAATCAGAATAATTACCGTTATATTTATAGGTTTTTCCCCGTTCAATTTCATATATGATATTCACTGTTTTATCGAGAAACATTCGGTCATGGGATACTATTACAACCGCATTTTTGTAAGCTGAAAGATAGCCTTCGAGCCATTCAACCGCGTCAATATCAAGGTGGTTTGTAGGCTCATCAAGCAGCAAAAGGTCAGGCTTCGATAAAAGCAGCTTAAGAAAAGCAATTTTTGTTCTCTGACCGCCCGAAAAAGCTGATAAGGGCTTTAATTTATCTTCGTCAGTAAAGCCGAAGCGTTTAATAGCAGCCTCATACTCCTTTTCGAAGTAAAAGCCACCAAGGTTCGTAAAAAGGTCCAACAAAGAGGAATACTGCTCTATAAGCTCCTCAGAAGGGGAGTGGTCAATTTTTATACGAAGCTTTTCAATATCTTCCTTCATTTTTATAATATCTGAATAAGCGCTTCTGATTTCCTCGATAAGCGAAACGTTGTCATTCATGAAGGCAATCTGGTTCAATGTTCCGATTGAAGGCTTACCGGAAACGGTATATATACTTTTTATTTCAGGGTCATCTCTCGAAATCTGAAGCTCTCCGGCAAGCAACCGTAAAAGCGTGGTTTTTCCGCAACCGTTACGTCCGACTATTCCGATTTTACTTTGTGTGTTAATTTCAAGGTTTATTCTTTTGAGAATCGGTTCACCCGAAAGATCAACAACGCCGTCTTGTATTTTAATTTGCATAACGCACTTCCTTATTTAATCTTGACTATTATAATATCACGAATAACAAAATATCGCAAGGTTATTTTAAATCTAATCCCTGAAAAGGTGATTGTGCAATCTAAACAAACAACTATACAAAATAAATGAAAAAACGCCTTGCTGAAAAAGCAGGGCGTTAATTTTATGCAGAATCCCGCTGCTCCCTTATTTGCCATACGGCAGTAGGGCGCAGCTGCACGGTAGCATACTTTTTATCCTTAAGCAGCTTAAGTTGTTTCGGGCATCTGATGCAGCTTTAACATAGTTGTAAAAACCGCGGGCGGACGGGTTAAGCTAAAGCTGCTTCAATTGCTTCTTTTAGATTTCCTGTTCCTTTGGTTCTTAAAAGCTTGTATCCTGTTTGTTTATAAAGAGCTTCGATAAATTCGTCTCTTTTCTTTTGTGCTTCGTTATGTGAATTATCATCTAATTCAATAAGAAGGACTATCTGCAGGTTTTCTGGTTTTGCGAGAGCAAAGTCTATGTGCTTTTTGTTTATTTTGTTGAAATATTTCTGCCATTCTGCTCTATCAGATACAGCAACTTCTACAAGGTCAGCAACTCGGATTTTTGCAAGTACAGTGTAACCCAGCTCATCAGCTGCAGGCTTTAAAGCTTTGTAGAAAGACCATTCATTTTTAGTCAAAAGTAACTTCTTCTTATATGGCAACTTCTCAATATCTTTTATTGTTGCTTCAGGCTCTGCAGGTTCTGCTTTTGCTTGCGGCTTTTTGTTTTTAATTTGTAAATAAGCTACTACAACTAATAAAACTACAATAATTACTATTTCAAAAATCTCCATTTTTTAACCTCATTTCTTTTGTAATGGTTTTGGGTCATCAGTTAATCCGATTATGTAGTCAGCTGATACATTGAGTATTTTGCATATAGGCTGTAGATATGTAATCGGCATTACATTTATCCCTTTTTCATATCTTGCATATTGCTGTTGTTTTATATTTAATTTTTCAGCTATTTCTTTTTGTGTAATGCTCCTGCAGTCTCTTATCCATGCAATGCGTTCGTTGTAATACATTTGACTCACCTCATTTGAATTTTATCAAGTACAACAAATTTGTTGTTGACAAGTGAACAGATGTGTTGTATTATAAATTTGACAACAGATGTGTTGTCTGACAATTGAATACGACACCGGGAGAGACTGGTGACAGCCGGGAACAGACTGGCACTATATAAAATTGGAGGTATTTATTTATGAGCGATGAAAGAATAAAAGCATTAGAGAATCGCGTGTCAGAACTTGAGAACTTGATTTTCAAAAATGGTGTGAATACGGATCCTAAGTATCGCTTTTTTACCACGATTGTTAATGCAGCGTTTGCACCTAGCTACTGGAGAGATGTACTTGCAGAAAACAGTAATTTAAAGTATGAAATTAGTCGTTTACATACTCATAATTCCAATCCTCATTATCATGTTGTGTTGATGTTTAAACGTCCTCA
Source organism: Acutalibacteraceae bacterium (assembly GCA_045658745.1). Taxonomy (GTDB): domain Bacteria; phylum Bacillota; class Clostridia; order Oscillospirales; family Acutalibacteraceae; genus UBA6857. The sequence continues at coordinate 36,729 of JAZOVO010000029.1, forward strand.
GCGTATTTCGGATGTAGTTGATTTTATTGATAAA
>JAZOVO010000030.1:0-5597 GCA_045658745.1 Acutalibacteraceae bacterium
CTGATTGTGTTTGAGAGTGACGGAATCAAGGGCGAGGCTGTGGTTGAGTTCACAGATGTGCCGGAGCTGGGGTAAAAGGTAAAAAACGGCAAAGTTTTTTTGGTCACTTTTTTTACAAAAAAAGTGACGCCCCGCGGCGAGCGATGAAACGATTATCAATAACTTTGTGAGGTGTTTTGATGACTAAAACAGAATTTATCGAATTACCGGAAAGCAATGACATTTCGCATAATCATAATAAAGAAAAAATTAATAATGCCGCTGTCAGGATTATGGAAGACAATATGGAAGCCTTCAACGAATTAGCAAAATGACTCTAATATACACGTAAAAAAATCACCGTCAGTTTGACGGTGATTTTTTTACACACAGACTGCACGGTTCCCTCAAAAGCTTTGCTGTTTCAATCGGCACTTCCACTCTGTTTTTCCCTGCACAATATTGATTACGATGATATTTTTCGCCCGAAGGGGTAATGAAAACTTTTTCCTGCTTTTTAACAGGAGCATTCATACTGTATAAAAGCTCACCGTTGCTGTTGATTACAAAACCAAAGCCTTCATAATCTGCAAGCCTTATTGATTCTTCATCGTTTATAAAATACACGGAGTCGTCTGTACACATAATTTTTGATTTTCCGATAGTATAGCTGTTTTCATTATAGTTAACCTTTATAGCATTTATATCATCAGCTTTTTCACAGTAAATAAAGGTATCATGCACACCAAATCCAAACCGCATAACCGAAGGAAGCGGCTTTCTTTCCTGAACAAGCAAATAACACAACAAGCCGTTACAAAGCAACGATATGACAAGTACGGTTGCAAGCATATATTTAACAATTTTTTTCATAATACCCTTCCCTCATTCATCAACAGAAAATATGAGTAAGCTCAATTGACATTTAGTGAATGTCATATTTACTCGTATAATACCATATAATTTCATTGTTGACAAGCACTAAATGTCAAGAATGAGGGATTTTTTATGTTTACTAACAAAGCTCCTGACGGACTTAACAACGTTTGCGGCAAAAACATAGCATATTACCGCAATAAGGAAAACATTTCACAAAGGGCTCTTGCAGATAAAATGCAGCTCGTAGGTCTTGATATAGACAAAAACGCTGTTCAGCGTATTGAGCAAGGCAAAAGATTTATAACTGATATTGAGGTTGTCGCATTTGCTAAAGTGTTCAACATAACAACTGATGAATTGCTTAATCAGATAAACGAATAAATTCAGCACCGTCATCTGACGGTGCTTTTTCATCGCTCGGCGCGTGCCGTTACTTTTTTTGCAAAAAAAGTAACACAAAAAAACCTGCATTTTTATTTCATCAACCAATACACTACCCCGTACAACGCCGCACTCGAGCACCCGAATACAATAACAGGCCCCGCAATGGAAAACATCTGCGCCGCCGTACCGAGAATACGCCCCTCCGTCTGAAACTCAAGCGCCGTCGCAACAATCGAATTCGCAAAGCCTGAAATGGGCACAGCCGTGCCTGCACCTGCGTGCTTTGCTATGATATCAAAAACACCTATTGCCGTAAGCAAAGCCGTAATCACAACCAGAATAATCATCGCAACGCTTCGGCTGTCCTGCTCCTCAAGTCCCATATTACGGAATACTATGAACATCCCCTCGGCAAAGGCGCAGATAATTCCGCCGAAAATAAACGCCTTTATACAGTCAAGCAGTGCAGGTGAATTCGGTGATGCCTTTTTTGTCATTTCGGCATATTCTTTTTTTGAAACCGACATTATAATCAATCCTTAAATTATTATTTGTTATAGCATTGCTTAATAAAGGATGAAATATACCTTCTTTTGTTGACAAAGAACAATAAAAAAGTTAAAATAAAAATGTAAAATTCATTTTTTCAAGGAGAAAATATTATGGCAGTTTTTAAACCCTTTATGGCAGTACGCCCCCTCCCCGAATACGCTGACAGAGTTGCCGCACTTCCCTATGATGTTATGAACAGCAAGGAAGCCGCAGAAATGGCAAAGGGCAATCCCCTTTCCTTCCTTCACGTTGACAAGGCGGAAATTGACCTGCCCGACGGCACGGATATATATGACGAAAAGGTTTACCTCAAGGCAAAGGAAAACCTGAAAAATCTTGAGAAGAACGGCATCTGCAAAAAGGAGCCCCTTCCCTGCTTCTACATCTACCGTCAGATTATGAACGGCAGAAGCCAGACGGGCATTGTAGGCTGCGCTTCAATTGACGATTATATAAACAATATCATCAAAAAGCACGAGTTCACCCGTGCCGACAAAGAGGCTGACCGCATCCGCCACGTTGACTACTGCAACGCCAACACGGGTCCCATCTTCCTTACCTACCGCAGTAACGACACCGTTTCAAACATCGTAAGCACCTGGAAAGCTTCACGTAAGCCCGTTTACGATTTTGTCACCGAGGACGGCATCGGCAACACCGTATGGGTAGTTGACGACGAAAAGACAAACGCTCAGCTTGCCGAGGCGTTCGCAGAAACAAACTACCTTTACATTGCCGACGGTCATCACCGCTGTGCTTCCGCAGTAAAGGTCGGACTCAAGCGCCGTGAGCAGTTCCCCGATTTTGACGGCACCGAGGAATTCAACTTCTTCCTCGCAGTAGCCTTCCCCGCCGACGAGCTTGAAATTATGGACTACAACCGTGTTATGAAGGACCTTGGCGGCAAAACAAAGGAAGAGTTCCTCACCGCTATGAGCGAGAAGTTCATCATTGAGGAAATCGGCACAGAGGCTTATAAGCCCGCCGCACGCCACACCTTCGGTATGTACCTTGACAAAATGTGGTACAAGCTTACTGCAAAGGAAGGCACTTACCCCGAAAGTGACCCCGTAGGCTCACTTGACGTTTCCATTCTGCAGAACAACTGCATCACTCCCGTTTTCGGCATCACCGACCCGAGAACTGACAAGCGCATTGATTTTATCGGCGGTATCCGTGGTCTCGGTGAGCTTGAAAAGCGTTGCCGTGAGGATATGGTTGTTGCTTTTTCAATGTATCCCACCTCCCTCGATGAGCTTATGGCAATTGCCGATGCAGGTGAGGTTATGCCTCCCAAGTCAACCTGGTTTGAGCCCAAGCTTTTAAGCGGACTTTTCATCCATAAGCTCAAATAATTTTAAAGGGATTTAACCTATGACTGAAAAATTATATTACCTCGATGCTTATCTCGGGGAGTTTGAGTGTAAAGCTCTTAACCTTTACACAGATGATAAATATATTTACGTTGAAACTGACCGTACCGCCTTCTTCCCCGAGGGCGGCGGACAGACCTCTGACCGCGGATGGCTGAACGGAGCCTATGTGGAAAACGTACAAATTGTTGACGGAAAGATTTTGCACTTTGTTGAAAACAGTGAGGAAAACGTTAAAAAACTGCAAAATTCCACAATTCTGCAGGGAAAAATCGATATGAAGAAGCGTTTTTCCGATATGCAGCAGCATTCAGGCGAGCATATTTTCTCAGGAATTGTGCATAACCTTTACGGCTACAACAATGTGGGCTTTCATCTCGGCAGCGAGGTTGTCACCCTTGATTTTGACGGGACGCTGAATGAAGCCGACATCTGTAAAGTAGAAAACCTTGTCAACGAAGCGATATGGAAGAACCTTGAAATAAAGGTTTTGTACCCCACCGACGAGGAGCTTAAGTCAATCACCTACCGCAGTAAAATTGAAATTGAGGGTCAGGTAAGAATTGTGGAAATCGACGGCGTTGACACCTGTGCCTGCTGTGCACCCCACGTTAAAAGAACGGGTGAAATCGGCATTGTTGAGGTAGTCAATTTTGAAAAATACAAGGGCGGAACAAGGGTTTCCATCCTCTGCGGCGAAAGAGCGCTTAAGGACATCCGCCACAAGCTGAACGAAAACCGCAAGGTGTCCGTAATTACGAAGGCAAAGCAGAGTGAAACCGCCGACGCCGTTGAAAGGCTGATGAAGGAAAAGGACAGACTCGAATTTGACCTTGTAGGAGCAAACCGTGAAATTCTTTTTTCAAAAGCGGAGGGCATAACAGCCGACAAAAGGATAATCATTTTTGACAGTAAGCTTCAGGGCAAGCTTCTGACAGAATTCACCGAGGCTATCAAAAATAAGGCGGAGGAATTCACTGCCTGCTTCTGCGGCGAAAACGGCTCTTACCGCTACTGTATTGCAAGCAGAACAGTTGACCTGCCCCCTCTTGCAAATGAGCTTAATACCGCCTTTAACGGCAAGGGCGGAGGCAGAGGTGAAATGATTCAGGGAAGCCTTACGGGAGCGGAAGAAGAAATCAGGGTATTTCTTAACGGTATAACCCTATAAAAAAAGGAGGAGAAAAATATGAAGCTTTACATCAAGCAGAAGGTATTTTCATGGAAGGACAAATTCTATGTAAAGGACGAGAACGGCAACGACCGCTACTACATTGAGGGCGAGTTTTTCACCCTCGGAAAAAAGCTTCACATTTACGATATGAACAACAACGAGCTTGCCTTCATTCACCAGAAGGTAATGTCCTTCCTGCCGAGATTTTATGTATACATAGGCGGAACACAGGTGGCTGAAATTGTAAAGGAGTTTACGCTTTTCAGAAACAAGTACCGCATTGAGGGACTTGGCTGGGAGGTTGACGGTGATTTTATGGATCACGATTATGAAATCACCTCCATGGGCAGACCCATTGTTTCAATTTCAAAGGAGTGGTTTACCTGGGGTGACTCCTATATGCTTGACATTGCGGATAATGTTGATCCGATAAATGCACTTTCCGTTGTGCTTGCGATTGACTGTGTAATTGAAATGCAGAGAAGAGCGAGTGCGGCGAATTAACAAAACAAGAAAAGTTCTTTGATTCTTTCTTACAAGAAAGAATGCCACGCGGCGAGCGATAAAAAAATTAAGCACCGTTTTCTGACGGTGCTTTTGTTATTATTCAATTAAAAGTTTTTGCAATTCGCTGAATATAAAACTCTTGCACTCATTCATATCCGAATCGCAAATATATTCAATTACCAGATCAAACTCCTGACTTACGGGAATTACTATTGTACCGTAAAAATCCATTGCAAGAAAAGAATAATGATAATCATCGCGGCAAACGGGATAGACTTTAACCCGCCCATATTCATTTTCAAATTCTGTCATACAAGACTTTTCAAGGATTTCATATTTAAAGCCGTCGCTTGTTTTCATTGTCTGAAGGTATGTATCCTTCGGCTGTATTACAAACCATACCGTTGTATTATAGCTTGTATCACCGCTTTCTTTACATATAACCCATCTTTCATCTATATTGTATTCCTCATAAGGAGAAAAGTCAAACAAATCCATATTCAGGCTTTCCATTGACACATTGTTTATTATGCTTTTTGAATTGTCGTCAATTTTAAACTTAAAGCAAGGAAGTGAAATCGCATAAAAAACTATCAGAGCGGCAAGACACAAAGAAAAAATTCTCAATAACACTTTGCTTGTTTTTGCCTGCTTTTTGTTTTTGAGTATCAAAGCAAAGAAAACGAAAAAAGCAACAGCAAGACACGGCAATATAACAAGACTGATTAAGTTACTTATATTTACTGACA
>JAZOVO010000031.1:0-12561 GCA_045658745.1 Acutalibacteraceae bacterium
CAATTATTCAGATAACGGATTATATTTTATTACAATATGTTGTCAACAAAAAGAAAATTATTTTTGGGAAACAGATAAAAGCGATAACGGTACAATCAAATTAACGGGAGCAGGGAAAATAACTGCCGGTACGATTGAGAGTATACAGGAGAGATATAAAAATACAAGAGTAGATAATTATGTAGTTATGCCTAATCATGTGCATTTTATAATTGAACTGTCTGATTCTGAAGCAAATTTATCCGTAATTATAAATCAACTAAAAGGATTGGTGTCAAGGCGTTTAGGCTATTCACCTTGGCAACGGTCGTTTCATGACCATATAATTCGTGGTGAAAAGGATTATGAAATGATATGGAATTACATTGAAGCCAATCCGTCAAAATGGGATGAAGATAAATATTTTTTATAATGTATCTCATATTGTAGAGCCACCCCATGGGCGGCTTATTGTGGTTTATGTTTTTTAGCCGCCCATTGGGCGGCGCTACATTTAATATATGTCCGTTGGGCGGCGCTACATTTATCGTTAAAACCGCTTGACTGCACAGTTTCATTGTGCTAAAATATACTGAACGATGTTTCACATCATGAGAGAGTATATATATTGAAAGGAAGAATTCAAAAATGTGGCAGATTAAAAAAGCTTACAGCAGAATTTACCAGAAGGCATTTTTCATTGCTCAGTGCACACCCTTCTTTGACTGGTCAGAGCCTCAGGTGCTTGAGGGCGCAGGCGCAATCCGCAAGCTCCCCGCACTTGTTAAGGAAAAGGGACTGGACAATGTTCTTATCGTAACCGATAAGGGTCTTATGGGTATCCACCTTCTCGATTCTCTTTTTGAGGAGCTTGAAAAGGCAGGCGTTAAGTACACCGTTTATGACGGCACACAGCCCAACCCCACAATCCAGAACATTGAGGATGCACGCCAGCTTTACCTTGACAATGCTTGTCAGGGCATCATTGCCTTCGGCGGTGGCTCACCCATGGACTGTGCAAAGATCACAGCCGCAAGAGTTACCAACCCCAAGAAGCCCGTCAAGAAGATGCGCGGACTTCTCAAAATCACACACAAGCTTCCTCCCTTCTTCGCAGTTCCCACAACAGCAGGTACAGGCTCAGAGGTTACCCTTGCAGCCGTTGTATCCGACCCCGAAACTCACGAGAAGAATGCTTGTAACGATCCCAAGCTCCGTCCCAAGTACGCTGTGCTTGACCCCGAGCTTACAGTAGGTCTTCCCCCTCACATCACCTCAACAACAGGTATGGATGCTCTCACTCACGCAGTTGAGGCTTACATAGGCCGCAGCAACGTAAAGTCAACAACTCAGTATGCTGAAAAGGCTACAAGAATGATTTTCGACAACATCGAAACCGCCTACAAGGACGGTAAGAACATCGAGGCAAGAGACAAGATGCTCTGGGCTTCCTACTATGCAGGTATGGCATTCACAAGAGCTTACGTTGGCTACGTTCACGCTATCGCTCACAACCTCGGCGGCTTCTACGGCATTCCTCACGGCCTTGCAAACGCAGTTATCCTTCCCTATGTGCTTGAGTTCTACGGCGCATCCGCACACTTCAAGCTTGCAAGACTTGCAGAGATTTCCGGCGTAAAGACCATCGGCTCCGACAAGGACAAGGCAGAGGCATTCATTGAGGCTATCAAGACCCTCAACAAGAATATGAACATTCCCGACGGCTTTGATATGATCAAGGAGGAGGACATCCCCACAATCGTAAAGAGAGCCCTCAAGGAAGGCAATCCTCTCTACCCCGTTCCGAAGATGATGGACAAGAAGGACTGCGAGGCAGTTATCAGAAGACTTATGAAATAAGAAAACATCACACGTTTTACGGCTCTCCGAAAGGGGAGCCGTTTTTATGATAAATCCGCCCGGGTGGGGATGTGTAACCGTAGTGCCGTCCATAGGGAGTCCGTTTTAGTGTATCGTTAATCCGAGCTGCCTACCGGGCGGCGCTACAATTTTGTGTTTTACCTGAGCTCCGTCAACTTGCACAAAACCGCGCCTTAATTTTTTCTCCTTAACCATTCACAAAATATTAAAAAATCTATTGCTTTTATGAATTGTTTTTTGTATAATGAAACTGTGTAATTATAGGGGGTAGTGTGCCCCCGTCACTAAAGGAAGCAATGTGTTTTACCGGTAAATTTCACGGAGGTCAGGTGAAAACGGAAAGCATTTTATGACCTTTATAATAACGCCTGACGCGGTGAAAGGCTCCGTGTCGAAAATTCATCGCCGTCAATGTCAGACGGCAAAAAATAATAAGGAGGAATACTTTATTATGAAAACAACAAAATTATACGCAAAGAAATCATTATCGCTGTTTATGGCAGTTATGATGCTCCTTACCTGCTGGGTATGGGTTGCACCCGAGCATGAGCATGCAAGCGCGGCGAGTGCAGAATCGGTTGAGATAGAAAACACTTCTATATTAAAAGGCATTGAGCTTCCGGATGCAAACTGGAACGGTTCTAAGATATTGATTAATACTACCTCTGGCAAGTATTTCTCAGATGACTCTGATGCCAGTGCAACTGCTGAAAGAAAAGCCGAGATTTATAAAAACGTTATTTATTCGGGAAGCGCAGGTGCGAGGGCTAGTATTGGCGAAACTGGAATTGTAGGAAGCAATAAAGTCGATTCAGTTGCTATTATTTATCCGATTACAGTTCTTATGTATGATGGTAAAAATCCTGCTCAGTTTGGTGTTACGGTAAGAGTTGATGCATACAAAGGTAAAAAAGTTAACCATTGGGGTACTTCTGTATCATCAGATAGTCTTGAATTTGTAAACAGTGACTGGTACGGTGTAGTAGGTGGTACTTCTAACGGTAAGTTTTTTGAAGCTTATTACGGAAACAACAAAAAATGCGGACAGATAACTACTAGCAGTAATAATACCGGTACATATTATCAAAACCCGTCAAACGGTGATTGGTATCAGATTGCCAATATTCTTAGGTATAAAGGCGGAGCAATGACTGAATACTCTAAAACACTGAGCCCTACTTTTACGTCGCGTCTTGGTTATTATTCAACAGGTTTGTTTGGTGAAGAAGAAGGTCAAGCTTACGGTCTTGGTACAGCAACTAATTCTGTTTATGTTATTAAAACTGATACTCTTTTGACTGCTTATGATGAAGCTGTATATATATATACTGACATTATAAGCAATCCTTCAAAATATACTCCTGCATCAGTTGCGACGTTTGTTAAGCTTGTAAATGCTCTTATTGAAGCTAACCCCAATAATTTTGAGTGGGGTACAAACACAGCCACACAGGTTTCAAACTACGCAGAAAAAGCTAAAAAAGCTGTTGATGCTTGGAACGACTGGCATACAAATGATACAATCGGCGGCCTTGTCCTTCAGCCGTACACCGTAACTTTTGATATGGCTGTAGGTAACGATGTTACAATTACAAAGAATTACGGCGAAAAAATCAACATTCAGGTTGAAGCTTACAAGATAGAAAATAGCGTTAAGAGTATTGATGGTGAAAAGCATCAGTTATACACGTGGCCTGAATTTACTAAGGAGCAGATGAACGACACTCCGCTTACAGATGATGTTACCATTGCAGAAGTCACCGATAAAACCGAACTTCACATCCCCGAATACACCGATGCGGGCAATGGTAAACATACCGTGACCTGTGAGAAGTGTAACTATAGTACAACTGAGGCTCACAAAGCCGGTAACACGCCTGCAGGAGACCCGACAACACCTCCTACCTGTAATACACCCGGTGAAGGCTTATATGAGTGTGAGTATTGTGATGGCACGGTTCCAAAGGAAATCCCCGCAACAGGTAATCACACTCCCGGTGAGGAGTGGGTTGAGGATGAAGATTCTTACATTCCTCCCACCTGTACAACTGAAGGTGAGATAAAAATATACAAGTACTGTACGGTCTGCGGAAAACCCGTTCAGAACGAGACCAGATATTTCCCCGCTATCGACCATAAGATTGATAATGGAGACGGTACTTATACAAGCGCTTATGTAGCCGTTGTTACAGATCCCACCTGTAAAACACAGGGCTTTACAACATACACCTGTTCAATTAGTGGATGCGGTGACACATATGTAAGTGATTATGTTCCTGCTCTCGGTCATACCGAAAGTGAAGCTGTAATTGAAACTGTTACTTCTGCTGACTGTGTAAACGGCGGTACTTACTACGAGGTTAAAAACTGTACGGTATGCGGAGAAGAAGCTTATCGTTCCGAGCTTAAGACAACAGATCCTCTCGGTCACGATATCGTTATCGACAAAGCAGTTGATCCCACCTGTACCGATACAGGTCTTACAGAGGGCTCTCACTGTTCACGTTGTGGTGAAGTAATTAAAGCTCAGGACGTTCTTCCTGAACTCGGTCATAAGGAAGGCGAAGCAAAGCGTGAAAATTATGTTCCCGCAACCTGTAAGGCTGACGGTTCCTATGATATGGTAGTACGCTGTACTGTATGTAATGAGATTTTGGAAAGTGTGCATCACACCATTGACAAGGGTGCTTGTAACTTTGAATACACTTCCAACGGTGACGGCAGGACTCATACAGGAAAGTGTACCGCTTGCGGCAAGATTGACCCCGATAACACAACCTGCTCAGGCGGCGAAGCAACCTGCTCTGAGCTTGCAGAGTGTAAGGATTGTAAAACCGGATACGGTGCTCTCAATCCCACAAACCATAAGGCAGTTGCAGAGATTCCCGAAAAGGCTCCCACCTGTCAGGTCGAAGGCTATAAGGCTCACCTTTACTGTAATGATTGTAAAAATGTAGTTGACGAAAACGGTAACGTAACTACTAAGGAAATGATCGCTACAGTAGCTCACAAATACGGTCCTTGGGTTTCCAACGGTAACGACACCCATACTCAGACCTGTACAACCTGCGTTGCAGCAAACGGCGAAATTTCAAAGGTAACTAAAGACTGCCGCGGCGGTGAAGCTACTTGTACAAAGCAGGCAGTCTGCGAAGACTGTAAGACAGCTTACGGTCCTCTCAAGGCTCACGTATATGATAAGGAAGTTGTTCACACAAGCTACCTTAAGTCAGAAGCAACATGTACAGCTCAGGCAGAATACTATATGTCATGTTACTGCGGTGCTTCAAGCGCAGGCACAGCAGATGAGGATACCTTCAAGCACGGAGAGCTTCTTCCTCACGTATTCACTAACGAAGAGAGAAAAACAGAAGAATATCTTCACACAGCAAAGACCTGTACCTCATATGCAAAGTATTATCACTCCTGCGAAAACTGCGAAGCTAAGGGTACAACCACATTCAGAGACGTAGAGAGTGGCTTTGCTCCTCACAGCTATACAAACGCACTCCAGAAGGAGATTTACGCTGAAATCTCTGCAACCTGTACAACCGGCGGTAAATATTACTACTCCTGCTCAGCCTGCGGCGCTTCATGTAAGGATGATGCTTCAGTTGCAGAAGAAAACAAGCTTTTTGACGGCTCAGCACTCGGTCACGTTTACCGCGTTGAAAGAGTTGTTGTTTCAACAGCAACCTGTAACACCCCCGGTACATATTACAACGAGCAGACCTGTGTGAGATGTAACATATCAACCGGTGATGAAACCAAGCTTCTTGAAACCCCTGCAACAGGTAAGCATACATTCCCCGCAGATTGGGATGCAACAGCTTCATATCCCGCAACCTGCGGTGAAGACGGTCTTAATATCAAGTACTGTACAACCTGTAGCAGAGAAGCAGGCAGAGTTGTTGCAACTCTTGAGGAAATTCTTCCCGCAACAGGCATTCACGAATTCAAGAAGGATGCTGACGGAAATATTGAATGGACAGTAAAAACTGAGCCTACCTGTAACAAGATGGGCGAAAGAGTTAAGTCCTGTGCAAACTGTACTTACACCGAGAGCGAAAAGATTGACGTTATCGGTCACGCCTGGGTTGCTCCCGAAGCAATTATTGATGCTGAAAGCGGTGAGGTAACAGGCTACAACTTCCATTACGACAGACTTAAGTCAGCCGCAACCTGTAATGCAAAGGCTGTTTACTACAAGCACTGTGCAACCTGCGGTATGACAATGGGCGGCGAAACCTATGAACACGGTGCGTTTGATGCAAACGCTCATAACTTCGGCGGCGACAGAATAGTCGATGGAGATAAATTCTACTTCGCTTGTCTTAACGGCTGCAGTGCACGTAGCGAAAGCGCCTGCGAGTTTGTTACAATCCCCGAGGATGCAAATGACGATAAGATTAAGGAGCTTGCAAATAAGGTTATCAAGGAGTCAACCTGTAAGACTCCCGGTCAGGTTGAGTTCTGGTGTACAAAGTGCGAAGCAGGCACACACGTAAAGGTTGTTGACCTTAAGAATGTTGACCCTGCAAACCACGAAGGTGAAGCTTCAATTGTAATCGGTGCAATCGATGCACTCTGTAACAGAGAAGGCTATACCGGTGATGTATACTATGATTGCTGTACTGAAGTCATGGCAAAGAAGGGTGAAACAATAGGTAAAGAGTATGCTCTTAACCACGGCGCTATCGTAACAGTTCCCGCTGCATCCGCAACCTGCGTTGCAGACGGTCATGAAGCATACGATATCTGTCAGTACTGTACAGAAAATAACGGCAAGGAATTTGTTGTTACTGAAAAGGTAATCATTCCTAAGATCGGTCACGCATACGGTAACTGGGAGCAGACTGTTACCGCTGACGGCGAAGGCAATCCTGTTTACAACCACGTAAGAACCTGCCCCAACTGTGCAGAAGGTACAGAAGGCAAGATTCAGACAGAGGCTTGCTCAGGCGGTAAGGCAAACTGTGTTGAAAGCGCAGTTTGTGCAACCTGTAACACAGCCTACGGTACAACCGACAGCACAAATCACAAGTCACTCAAGGTAATGCCCGAACAGGCTCCCACCTGTCAGGTAAAGGGTCACGAGGCTTACAAGTACTGTGATGCAGAGGGCTGCGGCTACTCAGAGACAATTGTTGAAATTGATACAGTTGATCACGTATATCCCGCAACATGGACTCAGGCTGTTACTGAGGATGAAAACGGCGTTAAGTCATATAACCACGTAAAGGTTTGTCTCACCTGTATCGAGGATGCCGAAAAGAATCTCACAAAGAATGTTATTTCCGAGGCTTGCTCAGGCGGCTTAGCATACTGTAATGAGCAGGCAACCTGTCAGGTTTGTAAGACAAAGTACGGTGCTTTCGATCCGGCAAACCATAAGACTCAGGCAGCACACAACAAGGAAAATGACAGAGTTGAAGCTACATGTACCGCTCCCGGTAAGGAAGCTGACAAGCTTTACAACTGCTGTAACGCTCTTAAGAAGCAGGGTGAGGTTATTCCTCAGCTTGACCACGAGTTCACAGTTGAACTGACCGAAACAAAGATTCCCGCAACCTGCGTTGCAAAGGGCTCAGTAACCTATAAGTGTGCAACCTGTGACGCTGAAGAGCCCAGAGAGCTTACTGTCGATTCAAAGAATCATGCAAGCACAGAAATTCTTACAATCGGCAAGAAGGATGCAACCTGTACCGAAAAGGGTTACACAGGTAATAAATATCATAAGTGCTGTTATGACCTCGGAAAGACGGAGGCTCAGAACAAGAAGGCTCTTATCGAAATGGGTAAGGAGATTCCCACAAACGGAACTCACAGCTACAGTGCTCCCGTTCCCGAGTATAAGATTGATAAAATTACAGACATTCTTGATGACGAGGGTAAGGTAATCGGTAAGACAATTACTTATAAGACTGCAGAGCCTACCTACGCTGAAAAGGTAAAAGCAAGACACGCTGACGGTAAGTGGTACCATGTTCAGCAGTGTGCAGAGTGCGGCGATGTTCTCACAAAGGCTTGTGCAACCTATAGCCACACCATCAACTGTGTTGACCACGACGTCTGTGACGTTTGTGAAGGTCTCTGCTCACTCATTGACGAAACAAGCCACAAGTTTGAGCTTACTGTAGTTTCCGGCAAACCTGCAACCTGTATGGCTGACGGTGTAAAGGATTACTACGAATGCGACGGCTGTAAGAAGGCTTACCTTGATAAGGCAGGCAAGACCTTTGTTGATCCCGATACAGACGAGGGTAAGGCTGCTCTTAAGATTGACAAGTCAACAGCTCAGCACGTAATTAACTGGAACTCACCCAACGAGGTTGTAACCGGTAACTGCGGTACAAGCGGCTACAAGGTATTCAAGTGTACCGTTGAAGGCTGTACTTACGAGGCAAGACTTGATACAGGTATTGTAAACACAATCCATACATGGCCTACAACTCCGGAAGGCAACTATGTATACACAACAATCACCCCCGCAACCTGCGGCACAAACGGCTACGATGCAATCCGTTGCTCAGTTTGTCAGGCAATCAAGCTTAACTCCTACGTAATCACTCCCGCAACAGGTGAGCACGATTATGACGTCAACAAGGACGGTAAGGTTGATAAGAACGACGCAGTAATTGTTGACGGCGAGGACTGTCAGTCCCCCGGAACAATCACCTACACCTGTACAAAGTGTAACTACAAGGACGTTCAGATCGATACAAGCGGAGTCAGCGCTCATAAGTGGGCTGAGGACGGCAGCGACGGCTGGAAGGTTGTTGGCGGCGACTGCTCAACAGGCGTTGCATACGAAAGAACCTGTCTCGTCTGCGGTAATTCAGAGCAGAAGACAGAAACCTCAGGTAACCATGAGTACATTGAATACGAGCGCGTTGAGCCCACAGCCGAAAAGGACGGCTATGTAATTTACGAGTGTAAGAACTGTAAGTTCAGAACCGATCCCGAAATTCTCAAGTACGAGGGTAACGACCCCGTTGATCCCGAGGATCCCGACGAGCCCGAAATTCCCGATGATCCCGAGGTAACAAAGCACAAGTTCAATTACGACGAATACAGAATTATCGAGGAAGCGACCTGCCAGAACGCTGAAATCAGAGAATATGTATGTCTCGAATGCGGCGAAAAGGTAAGACTTCCCTACGGCGAGATGGAAGATCACGTATGGCTCAGACAGGCCGCTGAAAAGGCAACCTGCGACAGAGACGGTCACAGCGAATACTACAGATGTGTACGCTGTCTTGCAGAGGATCCCACAGAGCCCAAGGAGATTTATCCCGCAACAGGTCATAACGACGGCAACGGCGACGGCAAGTGCGATAAGTGCAGCGCTCTCCTTTATGAGGGTGACGGCGGCGCAAGTGTTTGCAGTTGTATGTGCCATAAGACAGGCTTTATGGGCTTCATTTACAAGATTGTAAGCTTCTTCTGGAAGCTCTTCAAGATGAATCCCTCCTGCGCTTGCGGTAACACTCACTATTGATTCTGAAACGAAAAAAAGCTCCCCTTTCGGGGGGCTTTTTTTGCTTTTGGTGTTGACGGTAAGGCTAAAAAATGGTATTATTATGTTGTAGATTTGTAATTTGTTCAGGAGGTATTGATATGAAGGCAAAATTTACAGCTAAAAAAGCACTTTCAATAATGCTTGCCGTGCTTATGCTTTTCACCGTTATGAGCATTCCCGCGTCGGCAGAAAATACCTGTCCTCACATTGCTGAGCTTGGCGACGAGGGCTGGGAAACAACAAAGGCTCCTACCTGTTCGTCCTCGGGCGAAAAGCGCAAGTGGTGCGCAGACTGTGTGGATTGGGCAGTGACAACAATTCCCAACACCCCGGGTGAAAATCACGTTCCCGGTGTATGGGTTGAAACAACTCAGCACACCTGCTCATCAGAGGGCGAGAGAACACTCAGTTGTACAAAGTGTCTTGAGGTTATCAAGCGCGAGAAGGTTCCCGCTCACGATTACAGTATCGTTTACGGCTCAGAGCCTACCTGTATGAAGGACGGCTACCGCTTTATAATGTGTACAACCTGCTATGATTCAATGATGCTGACATTGCCTAAGGATGATACTGCACACGCTTACGGCGAGGGGCAGATTACAAAGGAAGCAACCTGCATTGAGCCGGGCGAAAAAACATATTACTGTCTCAACCGTGCAGACGATGCTACCGCTTGTAAGGCAACTGTAACCGAAAGCTATACTGATAAGGATAATCACAAAAACATCACCTGGTTTGAGGATGAAACAGTTGAGCCTACCTGTAAGCTCGACGGATATACCCCCGGTAAGTGTGATGACTGCGGCGAGGAAGTAAGAGAGATTATTCCTATGCACAGCGCTTCATATTATACCGTTATTTCAACTGTTCCCTCAACCTGTCATACTCACGGCTCAGAGTACAGACGCTGCGTCTGCGGTCTTGAATATGAGATAGAGCTTCCCATTGATGAGGATAATCACGTTTACACCGACTGGCGTATCAGCAAGGAGCCCGGCTGTAAGCCCGGTGAAAGATACAAGGTCTGTGTTTATGAATACGATGTAAGACTTACTCAGGAAATCCCCGCAACGGGTGAGCATAAATACGGTGAATGGGTTGTTACTCAGGAGCCCGGATGCTCAGCTACGGGCAAAAAGGAAAAGACCTGTTCAATCTGCGGTGGCAAGGCTACAGAGGTTGTTCCCGTTAAGCACGACCTTGCATGGTGGACAACAGTAACTGAAATGTGCTGCGATGAGACAAAGCTTCAGCAGGGTACAAAGTATGCAGAGTGCGACAAGTGCAACTATAAAACATACTTCACCGTTCCCGCAGTTCACAGCTTCGGTTCCTGGAGAGTTACAACTCCCGCCGACTGTAAGCTCGGTAAAACCGGCACTATGGAAAGAACCTGCTCAGGCTGCGGTAAAACAGAAGCAAAGCAGTTTGCTGCCGAGCACGAGTTCTCAGATTGGTTTGTAACCGATAAGCCCGTTTGCGCTAAGGAAGGAACAACAGGCAGAACCGGTATGTACACAAGAGTGTGTCTGCACTGCAGATATAAGGAGCAGAAGCAGATTCCCGTAACCCACGAGTATGTTGACGTTGAAATCCTTACTTATCCCGTATGCCACGAAAACGGCCAGTGCACAAGCGGCACAAAGATTGTTGAATGTAAGCATTGCGGTAAGGTTGTAAAGGATGCCGCTATAACGGGCACACATAGCTTCGGCGAGTGGGAGACAGAAGTAGAGGCAACCTGCAGCGCTGAGACCAAGGACCTTGTTGAAGGCTCAAGGAAGAGAAGCTGCAAGGTTTGCGGCTATGTTCAGTATGAGGCAACAGAGGGCAAGCACAGCTTTACAGACTGGGTAATGCCCGAGGGTACCAAGTGCGGTGACAAGGCGGCTGAAAACGAAGAGTTCAGACTCTCAAGAGCCTGCACAAAGTGCGGTAAGACTGAGGAGAAGAGCGTAACGGCTATCTACCATCCCAACGCAGTTACAATCACAACAGAAGCAACCTGCTCCACCTCAGGCTACACAAAGGAAAGATGTCCCGACTGCGGCTATGAAAAGCTTATAGGAGAAATTGTTCCCGCTCTCGGTCACGACCTTGACGCTGACTGGACAATCAGAACAGAACCCTCCTGCAATTCAGGTGGCTCAAGATACAAGGCTTGCTCAAGATGTGAATACCTTGAGTTCCAGGAAATTGCAAGAACCTTACATACCCTTATTGAGATTGTGCCCGGTACACCTGCTACCTGTGCATTACCCGGTACATCACCCAAGAGCTATTGCGGCGTATGCTTTAAGGAGTTTGACCATCAGCCGCTTCCCGCTTTAGGTCACACATATAAAGAAGGCTCAGAGATCTGCTCAAGATGTAACGCTTATAAGGAATCAAACAACTGCGGTTGTGCATGTCACAGTACAAGCGGTATGGAGAGCATTTTCTTCAAGGTTATCGTTAAGCTTTATCAGTTCTTCGGCATCAATCAGGAGTGCAGTTGCGGCGAGCTTCATTATGATGAGCCCGGCTTCTTAGCAAAGCTTTTCGGTAAGGCATAACAAGTAAAGAAAAATCAAGTAAAATTCTTTTGGTTACTTTTCTTATAAGAAAAGTAACGGCACGCGCCGAGCGAAAAAAATTACACCGTCTTGGAAACAAGGCGGTGCTTTTATTAGTAGCCAGTAGTCAGTAGCCAGTAGTCAGGGAACGCCTTCGGCGTTAATGAAATCTGACCTGCGTCAAATGAAATATTGCTGACGCAATATGAAATATCCTTTCGGATATGAAATATTTGCCTTGCGGCAAATGTTGAGGGTCGCTTCGCTCCGAATTATAGGCGGACACGGCAAGCCGTGTCCCTACGGTAACCCATACAACCCACGTCCCACTCATTCATCCCACGTCCGTCCGTACAACCTCGGAGGACGGATGAAGCTGAAAGCACTCGCGGAGCGGATTGCGAATGTCGGGAACACGGAAGTTAAAAGGCTGGCTGAAAATTAGACGATTGCGGATTTTAATAAATATGATGGACGTAGCGGACTCGTTGGTAGAACTGAGCCTTAAATAGAGTTGTATGTGAGCTTTACCCTCGGGTAGAGCAGTAGTAATGTGAATTTTTCCGTTAGTGGGGAGTATGCAATTACTACGGCGGTGGGATGAGGGGAGAAATGAAGTGAAAT
>JAZOVO010000032.1:0-7986 GCA_045658745.1 Acutalibacteraceae bacterium
CATTAAAAGGGTAATATTGTAAGAAAAAATATGTGCAAAACTAACAAATGTAAACTTTTTGAAAAATAATCATTGACAAATATTGAGATAAGTAGTAAAATGACGATAGATTATTTCGGGGATAGGTGTCCCCATAACGAGAATTTATTAAAAATTATTTCGGAAGGAGATACACTATGAACTGGGATATTTTCATGGAAGTATGGGACAGCTTTATGGCTTTTATGGATAGAGTTGTTCAGTGGCTTATGTACTTATTTGGTGAAGGAGAATGGCCCCCCGAGGATTTCCCCAACATCGACGACGAGAAGAAAACAGTATAAGAAAGAGTTATCGAAAGGTGATTGAATTATGGATTGGGGTTTAATTAAAGAACTTTATCTTGCAATCAGCCGTATTTTTGACGGTTTCATCCTTTTCTTAAGTGACATCTTTGCTTAAGAAACAGACACAGTAAAACATAACCCGCAGCTTTGACTGCGGGTTGTTTTTTTGTCTTGAAACAGCCTTTCAGCACAAAAGCTCCGGAAAGTGATTCCGGAGCCTTTGCCGTATTATAGTCTGTTTATTTTTTGTCGATTATTGCCTTAAGCATCGACGGCGTTCTTGTTGTGATGTTGTCAGGCTGAAGGAATAAGCAGCGGAGCATATCCTTCTTCTTGTTTGCCGTCCAGAGAGAGATGAGCAGACCCTCGCTTCTGAAGAAGCGCACAAGCTCGTCGGAGGCGTTTACAAACTTCATATTTATACCGATTGCGCCGCAGTCCTTCACCTTTTCAGTAAGGGACTCAAGATAGCTGAAATCGGCGTTTTTCTTTTTATCAACGCCTACATTGAGAAAATAGGGGATGCCGGGAGCATCTGATTTTATAGCGGGCACCTTTTCCTCCTCAACGCCCGTAAAGAACACTCTGCTTTCAAGGCTGTATTTTTTAATAAGGGAGTAAACCTCCGCTATATTGTCCGTTGCCTTTACGTCAATATTCATCCTGATATCAAGGTCGCAGAGGGCCTGTAAGGCGCTTTCGAAGGTGGGAAGCTCTTCACTTCCGTCGGGCTTGTTATGGCTTAAAACGGGCGTTCCGTCAGCGAGGAAGTGAAGGTCGATTTCTACGATATCCGCTCCTGCCTCAGCACCCTTTGCGATGCTTTCAAGGCTGTTGTCCTTTGTGCCCTCACAGCCCGTGTGAGCCGTTACGGTGAAGCCCTCGGGCAGCTTGCGTATGATTGAATCCTTCACAACTGTGGAGATGCACAGAGCGGAGCAAACGGCGGTAATTGTTGCCGCGGAGATGAACGTTGCTTTTTTCATATGTTTTCGTCCTTTTCTCTTTTTTTTATCATTATGAAGCATAGCCTTTGATTTGTCAATACAAATAATAAAACGCGGTTATCAAAACCGCGTTTTATACTTAATGTGTATTTATTATTTCTTTTTTGCAGCCTTTGCAACAATGCTGCCGAGTGCTACAATTGCAATAACGTTGGGAAGAACCATAAGCTGGTTGAACATATCTGTAAGCTCCCATACAAGGTCGTTTGAAGCAAGAGAGCCAAGGAAGATGAATACTGTTGCGATGATGTAGTAAACGGGAAGGCTCTTCTTGCCGAAGAGATTTTCAAAGTTGATTTTACCGAAGTAGTTCCAGCTGATGATTGTTGAGAAGGCGAAGAAGAACAGACAGATTGCAACGAAGATACCTGCACCTGTTGAGCCGAATACCTTGCCGAAGGCAAGCATTGCCATATTTGTTTTTGCAACACCCTCTGCAGAGCCTGTGTGGAGAATGCCGTCAGATGTGTAAAGGGTTGAGATAACAACAAGACCTGTCATTGTAAGAACTACGAAGGTGTCGATGAACACACCGATCATAGCTGCAACACCCTGGTCGTGGGGCTTCTTAACCTCTGCAAGAGCGTGAGCGTGGGGAGTTGAACCCATACCTGCTTCGTTTGAGAAAAGGCCTCTCTTTGCACCCTGGCTGATAGCAGTCTTAAGAGCGTAGCCGAGTCCACCGCCGATGATTGCATCAGGCTGGAAGGCATATTTGAAAATCATACCGAGAGCCTCGGGGAGATACTTTGCTCTTGCAATAAGGATAATGATACCGCCCACGATGTAGAGAATTGCCATAATGGGAACAATCTTTTCTGTTACGGAAGCGATTCTCTTTGCACCGCCGAGGAAAATGAGGGCTGAAAGAGCAGCCACAACAATGCCTACAACCCAAGAGGGGATTGAGAAAGCAGTTGCCATGGATTCACCGATGGAGTTTGACTGAACCATAGCACCCATAAAGCCGAGAGCAAGGAATGCTGAAATCGCGAAGAATTTAGCGAGGAATGTTCCGAAGCCGTTGGGGAAAGCCTTTTTGATGTAGTAAACGGGACCGCCTGCGAAGGTGCCGTCTGCCTGCTTTACCTTTGTGTCCTGAGCAAGAACTGCTTCAGCGTAGATTGTTGCCATACCGAAGAATGCAATAATCCACATCCAGAAGATAGCGCCGGGGCCGCCGATGAGGATTGCACCGCAGGCACCTACGATGTTACCTGTACCTACCTGAGCGGCAACTGCCGTTGCAAGAGCCTGGAAGGAGTTGATGCCTGAGTTTTTGTCCTTTTTGAACATTCCGCCGAACACCTGCTTAAGTCCCTCGCCGAAGCAGCGGACCTGAACAAAGCGTGTTCTCACGGTGAAATAAAGACCTGCACCGATTAAAAGAATGATGAGAATGTAATCGGAGAGGTACATGTTGATTGTCTGCACAATCTTGAGTAATGCGTCCATTTTTTGTCCTCCTTGCGGTTTTTAACCGCCGTAAAATAAAAATAAGTTGCTATATAAACAGCAACTCCGGAAAATCAATATGCAGAAAAGAAAGCTTTTATGCATGTATATTGACTCTATCCTTTTGCCTGAGAGATTCAGCTTTCGCCTTACACCTTCGGCACCCGTTTAACTTAAAGCCACGGGATTCTCCAGAGTTCCCTTCACTTTCTGTCTTTGTGAAAATTCAGAAAGCTTCATCGGGGTATTTATATATTGTAGTGGATTATAGCACGATGAAAAGGTGTTGTCAATAGCAAAAAAGGAAAAATATACATAAAAATACGGAAAAATATACAAAAGGAACAGATTTTGGAAAAATCTATTGAAACATCGGATTCTTGAATGTATAATATATAATCTATATATTTATGCACAAACGGATGTGAAACCAATGAACAAAAAAAGATGCGGCGGCGTGCTGATGCACATTTCAAGCCTGCCGGGAAAATATGCAACGGGTACAATGGGAAGGGAAGCCAAAGCCTTTGCCGATTCTCTTCGGGAAATGGGATTTTCTCTTTGGCAGACTCTGCCTCTCAATCCTACTGACAACAGTGGCTCACCCTACTGTTCAAACAGTGCCTTTGCAGGTAACCTTTCTCTGATTGACCCTTATCTGCTTTTTGAAAGCGGCCTTATCACTGAAGCAGAGCTTAAAGAAAACGAGTACGGCGGCTCAAAATACATTTCAGGCCACGCCTTTGCCTTTGAAAAAAGACTTCTTACCCTGAGAAGAGCCTTCAGCCGACTTGACGGGGACACAAAGACCCTTGTTGATATTTTTGCATCACAGAATGAGTGGGTGCTTCCTTATGCTTATTATATGGCGCTTAAGGAAAGCTTTGAGCTTAAGCCCTGGTGGGAGTGGCCTGACGAATACATTAAATATGAGGATGCCCTTAAGCTTAAGGATAAGCACAAAAGCGAAATTGACTTTTACATTTTTGCACAGTATATCTTCTTTACCCAGTTCAGGGCTCTTAAGGCGTATGTAAACAGCATCGGCATTGAGCTTATGGGTGATATGCCCATTTACGTCAGCCGTGACAGCGCTGACCTCTGGGCAAACAGAGAGGAGTTTCAGATAAACGAAAAGAGCCTTGCACCTTCCTTTGTTGCAGGTGTACCTCCCGATTATTTTTCCGAGGACGGTCAGCTCTGGGGTAACCCCCTTTACGACTGGGAAAAAATGGAAAAGAACGGCTTTGCCTGGTGGAAAAAGCGTCTCGGACATTCCCTCAAGCTTTTTGATATGGTAAGAATCGACCATTTCCGTGCCTTTGCGTCATACTGGGCAGTTCCCGCTGAAAGCAAAACCGCCAAAAACGGCAGGTGGATTGACGGCCCGGGCATAAAGCTTTTCGAGGCATTCAGGGACGAATTTGTAAATCCCGCCATTGTTGCCGAGGACCTCGGCACCTTCGGAGAGGATGTTGTAAAGCTCCTCGAGGATACTGCCTTCCCCGGTATGAGAGTAATTCAGTTCGGCTTCGACCCTGACGGCGACAGTACACACCTGCCTCATAATTATCCGATAAACAGCGTTGCTTATGTAGGTACTCACGATAACAATACAATCCTCGGCTGGCTGTGGGATGCAAGTGAAAGAGAACGTGCCTTTGCGCTTCGTTACTGCTGCTTCGGCGGTAACAACTGGGGTGAGGGAGGACATTACAGCCCCTCCTGCCGTGCGGTGATTGAAGCCGTGTGGCGTTCAAGCTCAAGAATTGCAATTGTTGCCGTTCAGGATATGTGCGGTTACGGCAAGGATGCGAGAATGAATATCCCCGGCACAAGCGAGGATAACTGGGCATTCCGCATCGGCGAGGAAGGTCTCGCGGGAATTGATAAGCGATACTTTGCGGAGATAAATCGGGTTTACAGAAGATAATAGTAGTCAGTAGCATCGTCGCCGAAGCGCCGCCTGGGGCGGATGAAGCGAGGCGAGGATGGCGCAGCGGTCAAAATCGCTCGGCGCTCCAAGCCGAAAAGCGATTTTGGGAACCGCAAGAGTAAGTAGTCAGTAGTCAGGGGTGCTCTGTGAGCACATAGAAAATTATAGTGCGTCACAGACCCTTAACATTTGCCAAAGGCAAATATTTCATATCGCACAGCGATATTTCATGTTGCATTTGCAACATTTCATTTGAGCAAAGGTCAGATTTCATTAACGAAAGGCTGTATTATATGCTTGAAATTATAAATAACGGTGTTCACCTTGTAGAAGGCAGAACACTCATCAACGGAACAAAGCAAGAGCAGAAGGCTCAGCTTGAAGGGATGGGACTTTCCCCCCGTGAGGACAGAAACGGCACCCTTGCCTATTCTATCCTCAACGCTCACAATACAAGACCCGACGACGAGAAAATGAGAATTAAATTTGACGCTCTCATTTCTCACGATATCACCTACGTCGGTATCATTCAGACCGCAAGAGCAAGCGGACTTAAGGAGTTCCCTATTCCCTATGCAATGACAAACTGCCACAACAGCCTTTGTGCAGTCGGCGGTACAATCAACGAGGACGACCACGTTTTCGGCCTTTCTGCGGCTAAAAAGTACGGCGGTATCTATGTTCCTGCAAACCAGGCGGTTATTCATCAGTATGCAAGAGAAATGATGGCGGGCTGCGGTAAAATGATTCTCGGCTCCGACAGTCACACACGCTACGGTGCACTCGGCACAATGGCAGTAGGTGAGGGCGGACCCGAGCTTGTAAAGCAGCTTCTTAAAAACACCTGGGACGTAAATCCTCCCGAGGTTGTGCTTGTTTACCTTGAAAATGCACCGAAGCCGGGTGTAGGACCTCACGACGTTGCAATTGCCCTTTGCGGTGCGGTGTTCAAGCAGGGACTTGTTACAAACAAGGTGCTTGAATTTGTCGGCCCCGGCGTGAAGAATCTTTCAATGGATTTCCGTATCGGCATTGACGTTATGACAACGGAAACTGCCTGCCTTTCATCAATCTGGGAAACTGACGAAAAGGTCAAGGAATACTTTATTACCCACGGCAGACCCGACGAATATAAGGAAATGAAGCCCGAAAAGGTGGCTTACTACGATATGGCAATCCGCGTTGATTTAAGCAAAATCGAAAGCATGATTGCCCTTCCCTTCCACCCCTCAAATGCTTATACCGTTCACGAGCTTCAGCAGAATCCCGAAATCCTCTACGAGGTTGAAAAGGCTGCAAAGGCTCAGTTCGGTGACAAGGTCGACTTCCGTCTTAAGGATAAAATCAAAAACGGTAAAATCCTTGTGGATCAGGGCATCATCGCAGGCTGTGCAGGTGGTATGTTCGAGAACATCTGTGAGGCGGCGGCTATCCTCGAGGGTAAGGATATCGGCGACGGCTACTTCAACCTTTCCGTTTATCCCTCAAGCACACCCGTTAACCTTGCACTTATCAAAAACGGCGTTCAGGGCAAGCTTCTTGAAGCCGGTGCAGTGTTCAAGCCCTGCTTCTGCGGTCCTTGCTTCGGCGCAGGAGACGTACCCGCTAACAACGGTCTTTCAATCCGTCACACAACCCGTAACTTCCCCAACCGTGAAGGCAGTAAGCCCTCCGACGGTCAGCTTGCTTCCGTTGCTCTTATGGATACCCGTTCAATTGCCGCAACGGCGCTGAACAAGGGCGTGCTCACCGCCGCAACGGATGTGGAAATTCCCGCATATAATAAGGAATACACCTTTGAAAAGGGCATTTACGAAAAGAGAGTATATCAGGGCTTCGGCAAGGCTGATGCCGATTATGAATTGAAGCTCGGTCCCAATATCACCGACTGGCCCGCAATGTATGAGCTTGAAGAGAATCTTCTTCTTAAATTAGCGGCTGTTATCCACGACGACGTTACCACCACCGACGAGCTTATCCCCTCGGGTGAAACCTCATCCTACCGTTCAAATCCCTTAAGACTTGCAGAGTTTGCTCTTTCACGCCGTATCCCCGAATATGTAGGCAGAGCAAAGGCAGTCGCCGCTGAGGAAAAGAAGAGAAGAGAAAGCGGAAGTGCAGAGGTACTCGAAGTGCTTTCTAAGGTAACGGACAACAGCACAGAAGCGGCAAAGCACACACAGTTCGGCTCCTGCGTATTTGCCTGCCGTCCCGGTGACGGAAGCGCAAGAGAGCAGGCGGCTTCCTGTCAGAAGGTGCTTGGCGGCTTCGGTAACATCTGCTACGAGTTTGCAACAAAGCGTTACCGCAGTAACTGCATCAACTGGGGTATTCTTCCCTTTACAATTGATAAGGACAGAGAATTTAATTACGCTGACGGCGACTATGTTTTTGTTCCCGGTATCCGTGAAAAAATCAGAAACGGCGTTGAGGAAATCCCTGCAAAGGTAATTACCAAGCAAGGTGTTGAGGATATCACTCTGTATGTCAAGGGTCTCACCGAGGAGGAAAAGACAATTATTCTTGAGGGATGTCTTATGAACTACTATAAGTCTAATAATAAATAACCCAAAAACCCCCGGCGGCGGATTATTCCGCAGCCGATGGTTTACAGATATTAGAGAATCAGAAGTTGGTTTTTTTAGCAGAATAAAGACAAATTTGCCTTTTCTGTAATGTTATGATACAACTAAATGATACAAAAATAAAGGTCAATGTTGCATTTTTAATTTTTCTTAATGGGTTTGTTGCGTTATAATGCAAACTGATGAGGAAGTGTGAAGCTGAAAAATGTTTTGGGCATAAAAAAACACCTGTTACTTTTGGGGTGACAGGTGTTCAAGTTTATGTATATATTAAAGTATTTTGTAAAGCTGATTTAAATCATTTATGACTTTATAACCTTTGCCGATGCTTTTGATTTTCTCTGTAATATATGCCTGCTTGTTTCTACAAAGGAGAATGGTATTTATACCAACCGCCAAAGCACCCATACAGTTTTTTAAACTGTCATCAACAAATATCGCTTCTTCAGGTTTTATATTCAATTCTTGAAGGGCAGTATTATACATTTTTTTATCGGGTTTCGATGTGCCTATAAAAGAAGAAATTACAATGGAATCAAAATATGAAGTCATATCTTTTTCTTCATAAACATCTAAAAGTGATGGCCAAGCATCTGACACAATAGCTAATTTATATTTGCTTTTTAATTTAGGAATAACTGAAAGTGCATCATCATAGAAAACATACTTTTCAGGAT
>JAZOVO010000033.1:0-21586 GCA_045658745.1 Acutalibacteraceae bacterium
ACACCCGCACCCCCGGTTGGTCCGGCTCTCGGTCAGCACGGTGTTAACATCATGGCTTTCACAAAGGAATTCAACGAGCGCACAAAGAATGACATCGGTCTTATCATTCCTGTTGTTATCACAGTATACGCAGACCGCACATTCTCATTCGTAACAAAGACACCGCCCGCAGCAGTTCTTATCAAGAAGGCTTGCGGTATCGAAAGCGGTTCAGGCGTACCCAACAAGACTAAGGTTGCAACCATTACCAAGGAACAGGTAATGAAGATTGCTGAGCAGAAAATGCCCGACCTTAATGCAGCTGATGTAGAAGCAGCAGCAAGCATGATTGCAGGTACAGCCCGCCCAATGGGCGTTGTAGTCGCTGACTAATGCCCGGGTGGGAGGAAAAATCCGATTTAACCACTCTATAGGAGGATAAAAGACAATGAAACATGGTAAAAAATATGTCGAAGGCGCAAAGCTTGTAGACAAGGCAAATCTTTACGAGCCTGCAGAAGCACTTGAGCTTGCTTGCAAGACTGCTACTGCAAAGTTCGACGAAACAATTGAAGCACACATCCGTCTCGGCGTTGACTCACGTCATGCTGACCAGCAGGTTCGTGGCGCAGTTGTTCTTCCCAACGGTACCGGTAAGAAGGTACGTGTTGCTGTATTCGCAAAGGGCGATGAAGCAAAGGCAGCAGAGGCAGCAGGTGCTGAAGTAGTAGGCGCTGAAGACCTCGTTGCAAAGATTCAGGGCGAAGGCTGGATGGAATTCGACGTTGCTATCGCACATCCCAGCATGATGGGTCTTGTAGGCCGTCTCGGTAAGGTCCTCGGTCCCCGTGGTCTTATGCCCTCACCCAAGGCAGGTACTGTTACTCCTAACGTTGCTCAGGCTGTTACAGAAGCTAAGGCAGGTAAGATTGAGTACCGTCTTGACAAGACAAACATCATCCACTGCCCCATCGGTAAGGCATCCTTCGGTGCAGAGAAGCTTATGGAAAACTTCACAACTCTTCTCGACGCTGTTATCAAGGCAAAGCCCGCTGCTGCAAAGGGTCAGTACATCCGTTCATGTGTAGTTACTGCTACAATGGGCCCCGGCGTTAAGATCAACCCCGCTAAGGTTGGTTCAGCTGCTGCTGAAGTAAAATAATTAAAAAAATACTTGACAAGGCAAATGCTTTGTGGTATTATATTTAAGCTGTCCAGCCCTAAGACAGCAGGTGTAAGACTTAAAGGTTAAATTATTAACCGCCTGCCGAGGAACGGAGCATAATTAATTGATTATTTGATTAACTATGTCACCCTTTCTCTCGGTACGAGGGAAAGGGTTTTTTCTTATCCTACACCCAGGGTACTAAAAATATTACAGGAGGTGAATTCATTTGCCCAGCGCTAACGTTTTAGAACAGAAGAAGGTTGTTGTTGCTAATCTTACTGAAAGACTTAACAACTCAATCGCAGGTGTAATCGTTGACTACAAGGGTATCAACGTTGCTGACGACACAGCTCACCGTAAGGAGCTTCGTGAAGCAGGTGTTGAATACACTGTTGTTAAGAACACACTCTTAAAGCTTGCTATTGCAAACACTGAGCTTAACGGTCTTGATGCAGTTCTCGAAGGTACAACTGCTATCGCTACAAGTGCAGATGATTACGTTGCTGCAGCTCGCATTCTCAGCAAGTTCGCAGACACACACAAGAATTTCGAAATTAAGAACGGTTTCATCGATAAGGAAGTTATCGGTCTTGAAAAGATTTCAGGCCTTGCAAAGCTTCCCTCAAGAGAAATCCTTCTTGCAAATGTTCTCGGTGCTTTCCAGGCTCCCATTTCAGCATTTGCACGTGCTATCCAGGCTATCGTAGACAAGGATGGCGCACCCGCAGAAGCAGAGGCTCCCGCAGAGGAAGCTCCCGCAGAAGCATAATCAAACTTTTAAAATTACATTTATTTGGAGGTAAAATACCATGGCATCAGAAAAAATTACTGCTATCATTGAAGAACTTAAGACTCTCACAGTTCTCGAGCTTTCAGAGCTCGTACACGCTGTTGAAGATGAATTCGGCGTATCAGCTGCTGCTGCAGTTGTAGCTGCTGGCCCCGTTGCTGCTGAAGCATCAGCTGCAGAAGAGAAGACAGAATTCGACCTTGAGCTTACAGAAGTAGGCGCTAACAAGATCGCTGTTATCAAGGTTGTTCGTGAGATCACAGGTCTCGGCCTTAAGGAAGCTAAGGAAGCTGTTGACGGCGCTCCCAAGATCCTCAAGGAAGGCATGTCAAAGGACGACGCTGAAGCTGCTGCTAAGAAGTTTGAAGAAGCAGGCGCAAAGGCAACAGTTAAATAATTTAACTTTAAAAACCTTTTGTAATGAAGAAACCTCTCACTTACGTGGGAGGTTTTTTGTTGTATAAGGCACACTCATTCAACCCACGTCCGCCTGTACAACCTTGGAGGACGGAGTTGTAGAGTAGTGGAGGAGGGCCGAGGGCCAAGGGCCAAGGGCCGAGTGACGGAGTTGAAGAGTAGCCAGTAGTCAGTAGTCAGGGTTGCCGCTTTGCGGCAATGATGTATCCGCTTTGCGGATATGATGCTTGCCTTACGGCAAATATTAAGGGTCGCTTCGCTCCGAATTGTAAATGGACACGGCAAGCCGTGTCCCTACGGTAACTCCTTCAACTCACGTCCGTCCGTAGAACCTTGGAGGACGGATGAAAATAAAATAACCCACGGAGCGGATTGCGACTGTCGGGTACACGGTGGTTGAAGAGGTGGCGGAAAATTAGACGATTGCGGATTTTGATAAACTCGTCGGACGTAGCGGACTCGTTAGTAGAACTAAGCCTTAAGTAGAGTTGTACGTGAGCATTACCCTCGCATAGAGCAGTAGTAATGTGAATTTTTCCGTTAGTGGGGACGTTGTAAGCACTACGGCGGTGGGATGAGGTGAGAAGTTTTACTCCTTTAATCACGGCAGATACGGAAAAATTCACCGCCACTGCGGACCTCCTCGACGGACTTAAGAGCGTTTTGCATACTTTGCCGCTCCGGGCAAAGTATGAGCCCCCGCGGCTTGAGCGGGTAGAACATAAAAGCAATAAACACGGCGGGTGAAAAAGCTACAACGTTCGGTTAAAAAAGCAGAACGTGAAAAGAAGCAACCGCGTAGGGGACGACACACAGGTCGTCCCCTACGCGGATATACATAATTAAAAAGCATCGTAAAAACAAAAAAAAAGAAAGGGGAGTTCGTCCCCTTGACCCCCACAAGCTTTTGTAAAAGCTTGACCAAAACTTTTTGTTTTATTTCACCTCAAAGGTTGTTGTTGCCTGAAGCTTCATACCAATATCCGCAGTAAGAGTACCCACACCACCTGTTGCAGTAGTGTTAACCGGCTGAATAACCGTAAGCCTCTTAAGCTTGCCCTCAGAGTCAACCTCTGCCTTAATCTCCGTTGCAGGATATTCAATCTCCGCCTTTACAATCTTAACAGGGCCAAGGGCAAAGGTAGCAAAATCAAGCACGTCTGTTGCAGAGCCTACATAAAGAGGGAAGTTTGTCTTTCCGTCGGCAAAGCTTGAAGAGTCAGCCTTGAACTTAAGGGTAATCGTACCGCTTGAGTCCCTCTCGGCGGAAAGTAAATCGTCAGCACTTACGCTTGATTCAAACTCGTTTGCAGGGGGAATAAGCGTTGTAAGAGTAGTCTTGCTGTCCTCGGTGCAAACGCCGTTTGAAAAGCTGTAGGTCTTATCCGTCTCGGGAATAAGTCTCATCATAAAGCTGTTGATTGTCTCGGTGTTGACGGGGAGTGAAAACTCGGTGATTTCAAGCTGAATCTTCTCTGTCTTGTGTACGGAAATACTGTCCGTGCTCTTCTTGAGGTTGTGAATAAGCAGATTATAGTCCGCACAGATTGAGTCAATATCATTTGCAGGAGCCGCCGTAGTCGTAGGTGCCGTTGTTGTCGGCGCCTGAGTTGTAGTCACGGGTGCCGCAGTTGTTGTCGGAGCGGTAGTAGTAACCGCCGTTGTAGAAACGGCGGTTGATTCTGTATCAATAGGTGTGGTCTGAATATCAGAGGCAGAGGGTGAGTTGACTGTTTCGTCACCCTTGACTGAGCCTGACTTGAAAATAAGCATAGCAACAACAAGCAGAATTATGCACACGGCAAAAATAAGCTTGTTTTTAAGGTTGGTTACCTTTTTTCTCTTTTTCTCCTCAAGGTTAACAAATTCGGGCTGACCGACAAAAAGCGCACCGCATTTTTTGCAGAAAACAGCCTCCTGGGGGTTGTCGTTATTGCAGTGGGGACAGATTTTACGAATCATAATGCTTTCCTTTCCTGACAGATTAGTTTAGGCTTCTGCTTACTGTCAGCTTATAATTTTATAGATAAGAGGACAAGCCTCCTTCTTTTCGCCGCTTACGGTGATTGCCTCAAGGAAAAGCTTCTCTGCCGAAGGGATGCTTTCCTTATTGCCCGTGTAAAGGGTAGCGAGAATATCACCTTTATGCACTTCATCACCCGTTTTCCTGTGGAGAATTATACCCGCCGAATGGTCAATGGCGTCGTCCTTTTTAACTCTGCCCGCTCCGAGAATAACACTCGATGAGCCAATCATCTCGGCATTCATTTTTGTTATATAGCCGTCATTTTCACAAAGCACATTGCGGACGAATTCCGCCTTTCTGAAAAGATCGGGGTTGTCAATTTCCTTAAGCGAGCCGCCCTGAGAGGCGATAAACTCTCTGAACTTTTCAAAAGCCGCACCGCTTTCAAGCTGATGCTTTGCCTTTTTATAGCCTTCCTCATAGCTGATGCCAAGTCCGAGAGCAATAATATTTCCCGCAAGCACAAGGCAGACCTCCTTAAGGTCAGAGCTTCCCTTGCCTTTGAGCACGTCAACGGCCTCAATCACCTCAAGACTGTTGCCGATATTTTTACCGAGGGGAGTATCCATATCGGAAATCACGGCGGCAACACGTCTTCCCGCACTCTTACCGATATCAACCATTTTCTGAGAAAGAGCCTCTGCCTCTTCGGGAGTTTTCATAAAAGCACCGCTTCCCGTTTTAACGTCGAGGACAATACAGGAAGCACCCGCGGCAAGCTTCTTGCTCATAATGCTCGAAGCAATAAGGGGCATTGAGCCTACTGTTGCCGTAGAGTCGCGCAGGGCATAAAGCATTTTATCGGCGGGGGCAAGGTCGCCCGACTGACCGACAACGCAGATGCCGTGCTGCTTTACATTTTCTATAAAAGCCTCGGGGGAAAGTGAGGTGCAAAAGCCGGGAATTGACTCAAGCTTATCGATTGTACCGCCCGTATGCCCGAGACCTCTGCCGCTCATCTTTGCGGTTTTAAGTCCGAGGGAGGCGACAATCGGCGCAACAATAAGTGTAGTTTTATCACCGACACCGCCCGTTGAATGCTTGTCAACGGTGATGCCGTCAATAGCGCTTAAATCGAGCATATCGCCGCTTTTTGCCATTTCAAGGGTGAGGGTAACGGTTTCTCTGTCACTCATACCGTTGAGGTAAACAGCCATAAGCAGGGCGGCGGCATGGTAATGCTCAATCTCACCCTTTACATAGGACTTAACAAAAAAGCGGATCTCCTCATCGGTAAGCTCCATTTTATCCCTCTTATGGGATATTATATCATAAATTCGCATTTTATCATATCCTTTTAATAAAAAATTTACCTTTTTGCCTTGTCATAGGGGAAGCCCGCCGCCTTGGGTGCTCTTGAATTTTTTGAGGTAAAGGCGAGGACAAGAAGGGTAATTATATAGGGAAACATACGGTAAAGGTTTGTGCTGATGCCCGCCTCTGCAAGAAGAAAGCGTCCGTCACCGTTGAGGTCAAGGGTGGAATAGGCGGCGGCAATGCACTTGAATACGCCGAAAAGAACTGAAGCGGCGGCAATATTGAGGGGCTTCCAGTTACCGAAAATCATAACCGCAAGGGCGAGAAAGCCGAAGCCCGCAACATCTCCCGTGCTCGAGGCATTTGCCGTAGTAAGAGCGAAGACAAAGCCGCCCACCGAGGCAAGCGCACCCGAAATACCCGTACCGAGGTAACGCATTTTTCTTACATTTATGCCGAGTGAATCGGCGGCGTGAGGATTTTCACCGCAGGCACGAAGCCTCAGTCCGAACCTCGTCTTATAAAGTATAATTGAAAGCAGAACAAAAATCAATATGCAGATATAATCTGCGGGATAATTTTTGAAAAAGAAGGTCTCAAGGAAAAAACCGTAGTCCCTGCCGACATCAAAGCCGAGGGCTTTTTTTCTTATCATAAACCAGCCGGAAGCGTCGCCCTCAGCCATTGAAAGCACGTTCTGGTTTGCAATAAGGTTAATTAAAAAAAGCGTGAGAGCGGGGGCAAGAAGGTTCAGCGCAGTACCGCTGATGGTCTGATTTGCCTGAAGATTAACCGAGGCAAAGGACAAAAGCAGGGAGAAAAGCACACCCGTAAGGGCACAGACGACCATAGTAAGAAGCATAAGGGTCATTGCATTGTCTTTTGTAAAGGCTGAGCCCTTTTGCATAATATTGATAAAAAGCACACCGGTAAAGGCGCCGATAATCATAATACCCTCGAGGGCAAGGTTTACTATACCGCTCCTTTCCGCAAAAACGCCCGCAAGGGCAACAAGCATAAGGGGTACGGCATAGATTACTGTCTGCTGAATAAGAAAGGTCAAATCAGCCTACCTCCTTTCTCTTTTTTGAAGCAATAAGACGGCTTATGAAAAATGAGAAGGCGGAGAGGTAAACGATAACGGCAATTACAATATCCGTGATAAACTCGTTATATGAGGTAAGGTTTTTAATCTGCTGACCTGCGGCGGAAAGCGAGGACATAAAGCAGCCCGTAAAAATCACCGCAAGGGGATTGTTTGAGGCAAGAAGGGCAACGGGGATTCCGTTAAAGCCCTCCCTCGGTAGGCTCTGATAGGTTGACCAGTAAAACTCCGTACCGCCCGAAAGGTAGTAAAGTGCAGCACCGCCCGCGGCAAGTGCACCCGCAAAGGCCATTGAAAAAACGGTGAGTGCCTTTTCGTTTATACCCGCGTAGCGTGCGGCTTCTCTGTTGCTTCCGCAGATGCGGTTTTCAAAGCCGGGAACGGTTTTTGAAAGGAGAATGTATACCCCGACGGCGAATATGATTGCTACAAAAATACCGCCGTTTACCTGAGAATCGGGGAAAATACGGTCAAGACCGAGCCTTGAGGTAGAAACTCCCGCCATTGAGGTCGGCATAATATAGCCGATTTTGCCTGACTGAACGGTGTTGCGAAGGGGACTTGCCTCGAAAAACCAGGTAACGGCATTGGCGGCAATCCAGTTTGTCATAATGCAGGAAAGCACCTCGTTAATATTAAGATATGCCTTGAGCACACCGGGTATTACACCCCAAAGAGCACCCGCCACCATACCGCAGAGGAAAGCAATAAGCCAGACAAGCCACCGCGGAAGAGACAAGGGGAGTGAAAGAGCGGCAGTCAGCGTCGCCGCCGTGCCCATAAGGTACTGACCCGCCGCACCGATATTGAAAAGCCCCGACCTGAAGGCAAAGGCGACGGAAAGTCCCGTCATTATAACGGGCATCGCTCTGAAAAGCAGGTCTCCTGCGTTGCTCCCCGAAAGGCTCATCACAAGATTACCCGCGGCATCCCTGCCCCTTGTAAAGGTGCCGAAAAGGATGATTTTTACCGCCTCAAAGCCCGATTTCATTGTGATTTCGGGATCGCTTACGGCGACGGCAAGGATTATAAGGCAGCCCGTCAGAAGTCCGATGCCGATTGAAATAAGAGCGGGGAGAGCCGCCTTAAAGCTGTCGTTTTTCAAAAGGGGAGAGGTGAAGCTTTTTTTATTCATTGTCTGCGCCTCCCTTCGTGCCCGCCATATAAAGTCCTAATTCGCGGGCGGTTGTATTTTCGGGCAGGAATTCGCCGACGATTTCGCCCTCGTGGATAACAAGTATTCTGTCTGAAAGGTTCATAACCTCGTCAAGCTCAAGGGAAACAAGTAAAACGGCGTGACCCTCATCCCGCTTTTTTACTATTTGAGCGTGGATGTATTCAATTGCGCCTACATCGAGTCCTCTTGTAGGCTGAACGGCAATTATCAGCGGCTTTCCGCGGTCAAATTCTCTTGCGATAACCGCTTTTTGCTGATTACCGCCCGACATGCTTCGGGTTATTGTCCGTGTGCCCTCTGCCGAGCGGACATCAAAGGCCTCTGTAAGCCTTTCGGCATAAGCTCTTATAGCATCGTTTTTCATAAAGCCGAGGTGCTGGAAATCCCTTTCAAAGTAACGCTGAAGCACAAAATTATACATAAGCGGAAAATCAAGCACAAGACCGTGCTTGTGTCTGTCCTCGGGAATGTGGCTTAAAATATCGGTGTTCCGCTTTCGGATGGGCATATGAGTGATATCCTGACCGAGGGCGATAACCCTGCCGTCCGTAACCTTGTCGAGTCCCGTGATACCGCCGACAAGCTCCGACTGACCGTTGCCGTCAATGCCCGCAATACATAGAATTTCACCGCCGTGCACCGTGAAGCTTGCCTTTTTTACGGCAAGCTGATTTCTGTGAAGCCTTGAAGGAACACTCATTTTTTCAACCTGAAGAACTGCCTTTTCGGGCTTTGCCTTGCTTTTTTTAACCTTAAGCTCAACGGGACGTCCGACCATCATCTGCGAAAGGGTGCTTTTGTCTGTGTTCCTTGTGTTCACCGTGCCGATGCACTTACCCTTGCGAAGCACCGTAACTCTGTCGGCAACGGCAAAGATTTCGTCAAGCTTGTGGGTGATGAACAGTATTGACTTGCCCTCATCGCGGAAGCTTTTCATTGTTCTGAGAAGCTCCTCGATTTCTTTGGGAGTCAGCACCGCCGTAGGCTCGTCAAAGATAAGTATATCATTTTCGCGGTAGAGCATTTTTAAAATTTCCACCCTCTGCTGCATACCGACGGTGATGCTTTCAACCTTCATATCGGGGTCAACGGAAAGACCGTATTTTTCACAAAGAGAAAGCACTTTTTTTCTTGCTTTGTTTTTATCGAGGAAGCCGAGCTTGGTGCTTTCCGAGCCGAGAATGATATTTTCAAGCACCGTGAAGGCATCAACAAGCCTGAAATGCTGATGCACCATACCGATGCCGTGGTAGGTTGCATCGTTGGGATTTTTTATGCTTATCGTCTCACCGTTTTTTCTGATTTCGCCCTTTTCAGGCTTGTATAGCCCGAAAAGGATGGACATAAGTGTGCTTTTGCCCGCTCCGTTTTCGCCTAAAAGTGCGTGAATTTCGCCCTTTTTAAGCTGCAGCGTAATATTATCGTTGGCAATAATGCCGGGAAAGGTTTTTGTTATGCCCAGCATTTCAATTACATATTCACTCAAAATAAATCCGTCACCCGACTTATAATAATATTTATTATATTATTGGACGGGGCGGGGGCGATTATGTAAATTTTTACTTGACAAATCGGTCTACAGGTGATAGACTGAATATGTAGTCTATAGTCAATAGACCGAAAAGGAGTGATAATATGGATGAAATCCGTCTCGGTGCAGTAGAAAGCCGTTTTGCAGATATCATATGGGAAAACGAGCCCCTTTCCTCGGGTGAGCTTGTAAAATTATGTGAAAAGGAGCTTACGTGGAAAAAAAGCACCACCTATACAGTTTTGAAAAAGCTTTGTGAAAGGGGAATCTTCCGAAACGAAAAGGGTGTTGTGACCTCTCTCGTTTCAAAGCAGGAGCTTAACTCCCGTCAGAGTGAGCAGTTTGTTGAAGAAACCTTCAAGGGCTCACTTCCTGCCTTCATTGCCGCCTTTACAAAGCGTAAGGCAATATCACAAAAGGATTTAAAGGAGATTCGTGAGCTTCTTGATAAGTATGAGGAGGTGTGATTATGGATATTATGTCCCTTTTTCTCCATTTGGTTAACATAAGCATAAGCGCATCGGTTTTTGCCCTTGCGATTGTACTTTTCCGATTCATTTTCAAAAAGTCGCCCAAGTGGCTTGTTGTCGCTCTATGGGCACTTGTTGCGGTAAGGCTGATTTTACCCTTTTCAATTGAAAGTGCCTTAAGCCTTATCCCGAGCAAGGAGGTTATTCCGCAGGAGATTTTCACCGTAGACACAGATACTTACAGTAACACATCCTTCGGCTTTATTGAAAATCCCGCTTATTCGGAGTATTTCAACAGCACAGTTACGGTTGACAATGTGAGGGCGTTTCAGCGTGACTTTGAGTTTGCCGCTTACATCTGGCTTGTCGGCGTCGGACTGATGCTCATTTACGCTCTTATAAGCTACATAAGGCTTCGTCACACCGTCCGCACGGCAATACCCTTAAGGGATAATGTGTGGCTTTGCGACAGCGTGAAAAGTCCCTTTATTTTAGGCGTTTTCCGTCCTCGCATCTATCTTCCCTCGGATATGGACGAAACCACGGCAGAGCTTGTTTTAAAGCACGAAAAGGCTCACCTTAAGCGCAGGGATCATTTGTGGAAGCCCTTCGGCTTTGTGCTTTTGTCGGTATATTGGTTTAACCCCGTGCTGTGGCTTTCCTATGTTCTGCTTTGCCGTGACATTGAGCTTGCCTGCGATGAGCGTGTTATAAGGGATATGGAAGCCGCCGACAAAAAGGCTTATTCCGAGGCCTTACTCACTTGCTCCGTCAGTCACAGAATGATTTCCGCTTGTCCTGTAGCCTTTGGTGAGGTAGGCGTTAAAAAGAGAATAAAGAGCGTGCTTAACTATAAAAAGCCTGCCTTCTGGTTCATTATTGTGGCGGTTGTTGTCAGTGTTGTTCTTGCCCTTTGCTTTATGACTGACCCGAAGGGTGTGAATGGGGGGAATGATTACATTAACGGCATCGACGAGATTTCCGAGCTTAAGTTCTCCGACCTTGATGATATAGTTTTCTCTGCGGGCAGCTATAAAATTTACCACGGAACAAGCACAGTCGATGACTACTTCGAGGCGAAAATTGACGACGCCTTCTCTCATACCGAGGTTTCATCCTTCCTGAATACGCTTACTCTCGGTCAGCTTGCCGACGGTGTGGTTAATCCTATGCACGAGCCGCAGACAAACGGAAGTATAGATGTTAACTACGGCAGTGAGTGGAAGATAAGAATATTATTCCACGATAATTTTCAGAAAATGTATATGGAGAGATTCAAGGATGACGGCACTTCCGTAAGAAGCAAGGATTACGCCGTGCTTGAGGTGGAGCAGGCGAAGGCATTCTTCACCGAAAGACCCTATATGTCCCACGCCCTTGTGTGGGAGTTTAACCCCGCAAGCAGTGCTTTTGGGGACGGTGAGATGGTTTTCTGGCTTGCCGAAAAATATAAAATTAACGGCAAAATTATGGGTTGGGGTAAAATTTCAAAAATCACTAACGAAACTACGGGCGTTGAGGGTATCAGATGGAGCCCCGAAATTGTAAACAGTCCCGCCGAGTATAATATTGAAATTCCCGTTATCTGCGACGGTGAGGAGAAGGTGTTCAACCTTACAATTTCAATGGTGGGCAAAAAGGCTCTTTCGACCTATTATACCCTTCGTGCCGACGACCTTGTGATTGCAAGCTATCCCAACGGAAGCTACGAGCTTTCCGAGGCGGAGACAATGGAGCCCGATGACGATTATATTGGCTTTTATGACCTTGAAGCACAGATTTATGATCAGGATTTGTTTGTTAATCTCCTTATGACAAGTGCCGCGTTCATTAAAAACGGCGAAAAGGAAGCCGTCGCCTATAACGGTGACCGTATTTTGCTGTTTTTGGATGAATGGGAATTTGAAAAGGGCTTTTATTCTCATCCGTCAAAGGAAGAGCTTGAGAATATGAAAGAATATTCAATTGAGATTGACGGTGACGGCGGTAAGACCTATGGAATAAGCTTTAACAAAAACTGCTCCCAGATGTGGTTTTACGAAAAGGACGGAGCCTTCTCCTCGACCTTTAAGGTAAAAAACTCAAGAACCGTAAAGGAGTTTTTTGATGAAGAAAAATTCTTTGATGAAGACTTTATATGGGAGTATAACCCTTATCTGAACACCTACAGTAAGCTGTGGCTTATAGTAAACGGTGAATATGAAAGCTACACAGCCTCCTGTGAAAGCGGAAGCCTTGTGACGGCTGAAATTAATGATGACGATGAAATAGTGGGCATAGTTGAGTCCGACCCCGCAAAAGCAATTACCTGCACAAGTGAGGATAACCTTGTGTGGGAGCCTGATTCCGAAGCGGAAGTGCAGAACGAAATAATCCATTTTGAGCTTAAGCTCAAAAACGGAAAGGTAAACGATTTTTATATGTACGCCCGAATGCTCGGCGCAAATTATGACGGCAATGCAATTTATCAGATAAGTGCGGATTATGCAAAGCCGATGATGGTAAAGCAGGGGAATAAAGCCCGTGTTGAATTTGAGCAGACCTATGATTCGACATGGCTTTACAGCCCGATGAATAGTGCTACCTGGTTTTACATTACAAAATTTGTTCCTCCCGAGGGCTTTGAAATCAAGTCAGCCGAAGCCACAAGCGGAACGGCGACAGTCGAAGACCGCTATTACAACAGTCCCGACAATGAAAAAATTGTATGCTGGTCACCTGATGAAAACGCCGAAGAGAACGCGGAGCTTATAATTACAGCCGTTAAGGACGGTGAAGAGCAGGAGTTCAGAATTTTTATGAATTACCTCGGTGATTATTACGACGATACGGGGCGAAAGAAATATATTATAAGCCCGATTAACTGCAAAATGAAGGAAGAAGGAATTGCAACCTTCCTTCTCGAAGAAAAGTATACCATTGAAGGCGACACATGGTACTATAATCCCGTATACTACGCAAAAAGCCTCAGTCAGCTTACCTTTACTCTGCCCGATGGATACACTCTTGCAAGCCGAAGCGAAATTCGAAGCGGTAAAGCGAGTAACTTTGACTATAACGCCGGGGCAGGAGTGACCGAGTTCACATGGTCGCCCGATTATGCAAATATAATTGAGGCGGGCAATGTTGAAATGACGGTCACCGCCGTCAGAAATAAGAAGACCGTTGATTTCAAATTCACCCTCGTACCTTTAACGCAGGATGAAAAGGGCGGTACCTACTTCGGAATAGAGCCCGACGGCTGTAAGGTGACACAGAGCAATGAGGCAACCTATTTGCTCGAAGAAAAGTAAACACAAAAAGGCACCGTTAAGGTTAAAACCAAAACGGTGCTTACTTATTTATTATGACCTCGCCGGTCTGGCATTACTTTCTTGTAAGAAAGTAATCAAAGAACTTTACTTGCTTGGCGGCAGTTTTGCTTACCGTTGCACCAAGCTTTTCCCGCGATTGCGCATTGCGCATTGTGAATTGCGAATTGTTACAGTACAACTGCAAAGGTCATTCTCTCCTGAATGCTCTTTCCGCCGTGACCTGTACCGATTCCGCCGTGGTCAGCAGTAATGATAATCAGCCAGTCCTCCTCGGCATAGGTAGCTCTTGCCTTAATTGCATTAATTGCCTCAAGTGCATATCCGTCCTCTGTCTTGAAGGCTTCCTTATACTCGGGATTGTTGAAGGAAAAGCCCTTGCCGTGGCCTGTGCCGTCTGTAGGCTCGTAAATTGTGAAAATAAAGTCAGCACAGTCAGCTTTGTTTATTTCCTCAAGGGTAAGCTTGTGGGTATCCTCGTCACCCTTGCTTAAGTTGAAGCTGACGGGAAGGCTGTTCTCCTCACAGTAAGCCATTTCGTCAAGGTAGGTGGCATTCTTTCTTGAAAAATGTCCCTTCCACTTTGTGATAAAGGTTGATGAATCAGCGGCTTTTTCCTCAACAAGTGAGGTGAGGAGTGTTTTTGTGTCCATTGTTTTTGTAATATCGTTACCCGTAATGCCGTGCTTATCTGCCCATACACCTGTAAGAATTGAGCACCAGCCGGGAGCTGTTGAGGTATCCTGAGTGTTAACCTCGGGGTAATTCACACCGCCGCAGTAGGCAAGCAGGAACTTTGCACCGTCATTTGTCAGTGCCTTGATACCGCTGTTTGCCTCGTCAATTTCTGCAAGGATATCTGCACGGCAGCCGTCATAGCCGAGGATGATAGCTTTTTTTTCGGTCTTGCCTTGCTCGAGGGGAGCTTCAAAGTGATACTTGATTGTGTTATAAAGCTCTGTCTGGGGCATTGCGGTTTCAATTGCGTTTTCGTAGCCTACGGCGGCAACATTCTGTCTGTAAAGCTCCTCGGTGTCTGCCGCGTCCTTTGCGTAAGGCTTGGCGTTAAGGGTGACAGCGGCAGCAATTACTGCTGCGATTACAAGCACAGCCGCAACGGCGATAATAATTTTCTTTTTCATATTTTTTCTCCTTTGCTTTAAGCTTAATAAAAATATACACCCCCTGACGGAATAAGTCAAGGGGTGATTTTTTATAAGTCATTTTGCATTTTGAACTTTGCGTTTTGCATTGCAAAGCTTCGCTTTGCTTAATACATTCCGCCGCCCTGAGCCATAGCCGCTGCTGCTGCTGCATCTGCTGCGGGGTCGGGGATATCGGAAATGAGTGACTCTGTTGTAAGCACCATTGCGGCAACTGAGGAAGCATTCTGAAGTGCTGAACGGGTAACCTTTGTGGGGTCGAGAATGCCTGCTTCAGCCATATTCACATACTGCTCCTTGGCAAAGTCGAAGCCGTAGCCTGTCTTGCCGCTTGAAATGATTTCATTTACGATAACTGAGCCTTCAAGACCTGCGTTCTTTGCAATCTGACGAACGGGTTCTTCAAGAGCCTTGAGAACAATGCGGACACCGGTCTTTTCGTCAGCGTCCTCTGTTGCTTCGAGAAGAGCGGCAACTGCGGGAACAGCGTTGAGAAGTGCAACACCGCCGCCTGCAACTGAGCCTTCTTCAACAGCTGCCTTTGTTGCGGCAAGAGCATCGTCAATGCGAAGCTTCTTTTCCTTCATTTCGGTTTCTGTTGCGGCACCAACCTTGATAACTGCAACACCGCCTGCAAGCTTTGCAAGTCTTTCCTGAAGCTTTTCTGTGTCAAATTCTGATGTGGAAGCTTCAATCTGAGCCTTGATCTGACCTACGCGGGCCTTGATCTGATCCTTGTCACCTGCACCGTCAACGATGGTGGTGTTTTCCTTTGTAATCTTAACCTGACGAGCTGAGCCGAGCATATCAATTGTAGCTGTCTGAAGCTCAAGGCCGAGGTCTGCTGTGATAACCTGACCGCCTGTGAGGATAGCAATGTCCTGAAGCATATCCTTTCTTCTGTCGCCGAAGCCGGGAGCCTTGACTGCAACGCAGGTGAATGTACCGCGGAGCTTGTTTACAAGGAGAGTTGCAAGAGCTTCACCCTCAACATCCTCTGCAATGATAACGAGCTTTCTGCCCATTTTGAGAACCTGCTCGAGGAGGGGGAGTACTTCCTGAATGTTTGAAATCTTCTTATCTGTGATAAGGATAGCTGCATCGTCAATAATAGCTTCCATCTTGTCAACATCTGTTGCCATATAGGGTGAGATGTAGCCACGGTCAAACTGCATACCTTCAACAACTTCCTTCATTGTTTCTGCAGTCTTTGACTCTTCAACGGTGATAACGCCGTCTGTGGTTACAATTTCCATTGCCTCTGCAATAAGTGTGCCGATTGCTTCGTCAGCGGAAGAGATAGTTGCAATTCTTGCAATATCGTCAAAGGTTGTAACGGGGCTTGAGTTTGCCTTAACAACCTCAACAGCGGCGTCAACTGCCTTTTTGATACCTTTCTTGACAACCATGGGGTTTGCACCTGCGGCAACATTCTTCATGCCCTCGCGTACAAGTGCCTGAGCAAGGAGAGTTGCGGTTGTTGTACCGTCACCTGCAACATCGTTTGTCTTTGTTGCTACCTCCTTGATGAGCTGAGCGCCCATATTTTCAAAAGCGTCGTCAAGCTCAATTTCCTTTGCGATTGTTACACCGTCGTTTGTGATAAGGGGAGCGCCGTACTTTTTGTCAATTACAACGTTTCTGCCCTTGGGACCGAGGGTGATTTTAACTGTATCGGCGAGCTTGTCAATACCGCCCTGAAGTGCTTTTCTGGCGTCTTCGCCGAAAATAATCTGTTTAGCCATTATGTGTTACCTCCAAAAAAGTGAATTGTGCAAATTGTGATTATTCTACTACTGCGAGAATATCGTTCTGACGTACGATGGTGTATTCCTCACCGTCGATTTTAACTTCTGTACCTGCGTATTTGCCGGTGATAACCTTGTCACCTGCTTTTACGAACATGGTTACTTCCTTGCCGTCAACAAGTCCGCCGGGGCCTACTGCAACAACCTCGGAAAACTGGGGCTTCTCCTGAGAAGCTGATGTGAGAATGAAGCCGCTTTTTGTGGTTTCTTCAATCTCGGTTGCTTTAAGAACAACTCTGTCTGAAAGCGGTCTGATAGTCATAATGTGTTCCTCCTATATGAATTGTTATGTATTTATTCGTTTTAGCACTCTGTGTGGTTGAGTGCTAATTCTATTTTAGACCATTTTTTGAAAGAGGTCAAGTCTTTTTGCAAAATTAGTATAAAATAATTGGAAAAATTTTGCTGTCGAGATGTGTAGGCAGTTGGGAAGAATAAATAAAGAACGATAAAAATTCGCAATTCGCAATTCGCAA
Source organism: Acutalibacteraceae bacterium (assembly GCA_045658745.1). Lineage (GTDB taxonomy): Bacteria > Bacillota > Clostridia > Oscillospirales > Acutalibacteraceae > UBA6857. The sequence continues at coordinate 16,679 of JAZOVO010000033.1, forward strand.
TGCGTAATTGCGGTCACGGGTAGGTTTCGTTAATAAAACAAAGTAAGTTACCGCGTAAATCAGCTTTGGCAAAACTGAAGCCGGGAAAATTGTAAATACAACTTTCGGCGGATGAGATTTTACCGTGACAATCATACTAAAACGGATATAATACGGAGCGTAGCGACCCTTGATTGCGAATTGCGCATTATGCATTGCGAATTATTTATAAAAGGATGATATATTTGTCACATTTCCCGAAAAGGCTACTTTCATTATATATGCTCTTTACCCTGTGCTTTATGGCAATAATGCTTCGTATTGTGTATATAAACCGTTCAGCTTATTCTGAGGCAGGGAGAAGCAATACAAGCCGTAGCGTTACAATCGGCACAACAAGGGGCAAGATTTACGACCGCAACGGACAGCCTTTGGTTGACAGCAAAAGTGAGCTTGTTGCGGCGTTTACTCCCGTTATGCCTTCGAGAAAATATCTTCCTGCCGATACGGATTTTGATGCCGTTGCTTCTTATATAGAAAAGGGGCATCCCTTTGCTGTGAAGGTGAAAAGTGAAATTGATAATGAGCTTGTCAAAACCTTTTCTGTGCCGCTTCGTTACACAGAGAGCGACCCTGCCTGCCATATAGTAGGCTATGTCAATGCCGAGGGCAGGGGAGTGACGGGGATTGAAAAGGCTTTTGACGAACTTCTTTCAGGCTACGGCGGAAGGCTGACCGTAAGCTTTGAGGCGGATGCTCTTGGCAGAGTCCTTGCGGGGATGGATAAAAGAATAACCGACGACAATTTCAATTCCCGAGGCGGAGTGATTCTCACTCTCGATAAGCGTATACAACGGCTTACCGAGGAAGCCTTGGAGAAAAGCGATATTGTAAGCGGCTGTGCCGTTGTGATGGAGGCTCATTCGGGTGATATTGTTGCAATGGCGAGTGTGCCGACCTTTGACCGCAACAATGTTGAAAAAAGCCTTGACGGGGAAAACTCTCCTCTTGTCAACAAGGCTCTTACAAGCTATAGTGCAGGGTCGGTGTTCAAAAGCGTTGTTGCCGCTTTTGCCCTTGAAAGCGGAGAGAGTGAGGCTTTTACGGTTAACTGCAAGGGTAGCGTAAAAATCGGTGACAAGGTTTTCACCTGCTACGGTGAAACTGAGCACGGCAAGGTCGATATGGAAAGAGCGCTGCAGAAGTCCTGCAACATTTATTTTATCAGCCTTATGGAGCAGCTTGATGCGGAGGCTTTTCTGTCCTTCTGCGGTAAAATCGGCTTTGGTGAAAGCATAAGCCTTTGCGACGGACTTGAAGGTGAAGCGGGACTTCTGCCGGGTGCAGAAGCGCTTTTACTTGAAGGCAACAGAGCGAATTTCGCCTTCGGTCAGGGTGATTTGATTGTAACGCCCCTGCAAATGGTAAAGGCTTATCATGCTCTTGCAACGGGTACTCTTGCCGAGCCGAGGCTGATTTACGGCTTTTGTGACGGAGAGGGGAATGTTGTCACCGAGGGTGCGAAAGAGGCTGAAAGGGTGCTTAAGGATACAACTGTTGAGAAAATGAGGGCGATGCTTTACTCGGTGACGGAAAAGGGGATTGCCACCAATGCAAAAAGTGAGGTTCTGAAGCTTGCGGGCAAGACGGGCACGGCGGAAAGCGGAGTTTACGGTGAGGAAGGGCAGGAGGTTTACCGTACCTGGTTTGCGGGCTTTTATCCTGCGGATGAGCCGAGGTATATTGTTGCGGTGATGAATGAGGACGGTACGGGAGGAAACGCTGACTGTGCGCCGGTGTTCAGGGAGATATGTGAGGGGATAGAGTGAGAAACGGAAAAAGTAAGAAAGCGAAAAGTTCTTTGGTTCTTTCTTATAAGAAAGAACGCCACGCGCCGAGCGATGAATAATTCAAAAACAAAAGACAAAAGGTCACGGAGATGTAAATTTCCGTGACCTTGCTTTATATACTTGTTCAGATAAATTGGGAGTTGCAGAACCCTTGCCTCTCCATTTGGGGGAGCCGAGTCTGATGATAAAACAAATTGGAAGTTGTAGGGAGCGACGCCCCCGTCGCTCCGCAAAAAGCAACAAACAAAATCGGGGCGACGAGGGCGTCCCTCCCTACTAATTCTTATTTGTCGGTTAATTTGTTCATCGCGCGCCGGGGGGCGTTACTTTTTTTGTAAAAAAAGTAACCAAAAAAACTTTGCTTGTTTTACTCCCCGACAATTTTCCTTGCCACATGCACACCACTCGCAGAAGCATGTGAAAGCGAATGTGTAATACCGCTGCCGTCACCGATAATATATAAGCCCTTGTACTTGGTCTCAAGGTTCTCGTCAACCTCAACCTCCATATTGTAGAACTTAACCTCAACACCGTAAAGCAGAGTGTCCTCGTTAGCAGTACCGGGTGCAACCTTGTCAAGAGCGTAAATCATTTCAATAATGCCGTCAAGGATTCGCTTGGGAAGCACAAGGCTAAGGTCACCGGGTGTCGCATTAAGTGTAGGTGTGATGAATGCCTCCTGAATGCGGCTCGGAGTGGAGCGCCTGCCTCTGATAAGGTCTCCGAAGCGCTGAACAATTACACCGCCGCCGAGCATATTGCTAAGCCTTGCAATGGATTCGCCGTAGCCGTTTGAGTCCTTGAAGGGCTCTGAAAAGTGCTTTGCAACAAGAAGGGCAAAGTTTGTGTTGTCCGTCTGCTTTGCGGGGTCCTCATAGCTGTGACCGTTAACGGTGATAATTCCGTTGGTGTTCTCGTTAACAACGGAGCCCTTGGGATTCATACAGAAGGTGCGCACCTTGTCGCCGTATTTCTCCGTACGGTAAACAATCTTGCTTTCGTAAAGCTCGTCTGTAAGGTGAGCGAAAACCGCTGCGGGAAGTTCAACTCTTACGCCGATGTCAACTCGGTTGGAGTTGGTCTTTACGTCAAGGTCACGGCATACGGCTTCCATCCACTTGCTTCCGCTTCTGCCGACGGAAATGATGCACTTTTCACAGCTGCAGGTCTTATCCTTGGTAATTACGTTGTAGGTGCCGTTTTCTCTTGAAACGGTGACAACGGGTGTGTCAAAGTAAAACTTAACCTTATCCTTAAGGTAAGCATAAAGGTTTTCAAGCACAATATAGTTGATGTCCGTGCCGAGGTGTCTTACGGAGGCGTCAAGCAGGTGAAGGTCATTCTGTATACATTCGGTCTTGAAGCGTGAGCCTGCCGTTGAGTAAAGCTTCGTTCCCTCTCCGCCGTATTTGAGGTTGATTTCGTCAACATAGCGCATAAGGTCAAGCGCCTGCTTTTTGCCTATGTATTCGTAAAGTGTGCCGCCGAAATCGTTGGTGATGTTGTACTTGCGGTCGGAAAATGCTCCCGCGCCGCCGAAGCCGCTCATAATACTGCAGGTTTTGCAGCCGATGCAGGTTTTGATTTTGTCGCCGTCGATAGGGCAGCTACGCTTGCTTAATTCGTGACCCGCCTCAAAAACGGCAACCTTAAGCTCCGGGTTGAGTCTTGTAAGCTCGTAAGCGGCAAAAATACCGCCGGGGCCTGCACCGATGATAATAACGTCGTAGTTCATATCTGTTCTCCTTAAGTCTGTAGTAGAAAAATAAAAGATCCTTATCGGAATAGATAAGGGTCTGCCTCAAAAATATTCCTCTTTATTTTAACACGAAAATAAAGGCTTGTCAATTGTTATATCAGCTTAATCTCAAATTTGGTGTAGTCACCCTCGAGGTATTCGCCGCTTATAAACTTACGTGCGGTGAATACAAGGCGGTCATCGTAAACCTCGGCATAGTAGCCTGTTCCGCAGTCCTTGATACCGAAGTTGTTTTCCTTTCTGTAGCCGGGTACGGAAAGGGAGTAAACATTATTTTCTTCCTTGAGCACCTCAAGGGTCTTTTCAAAAATACCGCCGTGAAGGTGACCGTTGATGAAGAATACGTTTCTGTACTTTTCCATTACGGCTCTTACCTCGTCGGACTCCTCACCCATATCGCCCGTCTTCCATACCTCGGGAAGACCGTGGGTGTTTTTGAACGCCTGATGGCACATTACAAAAACGGGCTTGCCGCCCTTCGTTGCCCTTGCAAGCTCACTGTCAAGGAAGTCAATCTGCTCCTTTGTAAGCGAAGCCTTTTCAAGAAGGCGTCTTTCCGTGCAAATCACAATGAAGGTGTAGCCCTTTATATCGTAGGAGTAATAGGTTTTGCCCTTTGTTTCAATGCCGAGATACTTATCAACCTTTTCCATAACACGCTTACGGCTGTTTTTGAAAAACACACGTACGTCGTGGTTACCCATTGTAAGGAAAAGCTTCGGCACGGAGGTCTGCTTATCCATAACGTCGAACACGCGGTCGTATTCGCTGTTGAAGCCCCAGTCGGCAATATCACCCGCCATAAGCATAGCATCGTAATTTGCTCCCGACTTTTCCGCGTCAAGGAAAAAGTTGTTGAGGTTGAGTGATGCGCTCTCTCGGTTGGGCAGGTGAGTATCGGCAATCATTGCAAAGGAAAGGCGGAGGTTATCCCTGTCCTGATAAATAACGGGATTTTTTTCGCTCTGAAGCTCGAATATTGTATCATATTTGGGGTTGAGTGCTTTTAACTGTGCAATATACTTTTGTACAAAAAATTTAGCTGACATAAATAACCTCTCCTTTTTTAGCGTCTTATACGATTATACAGTTAAAAGGTGAGGTTGTCAATGTTTATATGTATATGTGTGTATGTGTGTGAAAAAATCGGCATCAGTATTATACATTAACATAAACATCAGGTTTATCATTATATTTAACATCAGTATTAGTATTAGTATTACCTGCTTAAGCATGCTTAAGCATGCATAAGCATACATAAGCATACATAAGCATACATAAGCATACATAAGCATGCTTATGCATAAGCTCGGTTTGTTT
>JAZOVO010000034.1:0-17443 GCA_045658745.1 Acutalibacteraceae bacterium
GAGTGTAAAGGATTCGGCAGATACCGATTCAGCTCACTGGGTAGGCATCTGGGCATATGTATCACCCGAAGAGCTTGCCGAAGCAGTTGACAACAAGCTTACCTACAGCTATGAGTTTGACTGGTACGGAAACGGTCTTGAGAGCGAAACACAGAAGATTAATCTTGTCCTTGATACAGAAAAAGTAATTCTTGACCATGAGGACCATTATGCAACGGCAGAAGCAATTACAGACGGTCTTGAGGTAACAGGTACAACAGACCTTGAGGTAAAGAACAGCGAGGAAATCACACTTGATTTTGCACCTGTTGATCCCTCAATCGGCAGAAATAAAGAAGGCTGGTGGGCAGGCTTTAAGGTAATTGCTCCCGCAGAGCTTACCGAGGCTCAGCTTAAGGATGTCAGATTCCGCAAGAGCACAGAGGGTCAGTGGAGTGAGCCCGGCTACTTCTGGGATGTGAAGAATTCAGCCGAGGGTGATGCGGCTCATTGGGTAGGCGTATGGGCTTTCGTTACACCCGAGCTTATTGCTTCAGCACAGGATAATGAAATTATTTACGAATATGAATTCGACTGGGACGGAAACGGCTTCGGAATTTCAACACAGAAGGTCAGGGTTGTGCTTGACACGGAAAAAATCAAGCTTATTCACAGTGAAGGCTGTACAAAGGTAATCGACATTCCCGCAAAGGATGTTGAGTGCCTTGTTGACGGTAATACCGAGGCTTCGCATTGCGGCGTCTGCGGACTTATTCTCAGCACCTATGAGGTTATTCCTTCATATAACGGACACAACTTCACAGAGAAGCTTATGGATGAGGCTCACCTTTTTGCAAAGGCAGACTGCGTTTACTATGACCGCTACTATTACAGCTGTACCCGCTGTGACGTAATGAGCGAGGATACCTACGAGGATACAGAGGGAAGTGTACTTCTTCCTCACGAAAGAACACGTAAGCTTGATGAGCTTCACCTTGTTTCTCCCGCTGACTGTGAAAATGCGGCAATTTATTATGAGGGCTGCGCAAACTGTGATACCGTATTCAAGGATACAACCTTCGCAGAAGGCACTCCCAAGTATCATCTTTTCACAGTAAGCAAGGTTACCTCAAGGGCAGGTATCGGCTATGAGGGCTATATCAGCTTCTACTGTAAGGATTGCGGAACAGGGGACAACTCTCCTATTCCCTTTGCAGGTATCGCATCAATCAAGCTTGGAGCCTCATCCTACAATTATACAGGCAAGGCTATTGCTCCCGCAGTTACCGTAAAGGACGCTGACGGAAACCCGCTCAAAAAGGGTACAGACTACACCGTTACCTATTCAAACAACATCGTTCCCGGCACAGCAAGTGCAAAGGTTACCTTCAAGGGCAACTACACCGGCACATATACCGTTAAGTATAATATTGTAATTCCTGCAACAAGCAAAATCACCTTTACCTCAAATAACTCCTCAGTTAAAATCTCCTGGGCAAAGGTAGCGGGTGCTGCAGGCTATAAGGTATACCAGAAGACTGCAAGCGGCTGGAAGGTACTCGGCAACACAACCAAAAATGAAGCAACCCTCGCAAAGCTCGCTCAGGGTACGAAGTACACCTACGCAGTCAAGGCTGCAGTTATTAATAACGGCAAGCTTTACTGGGCAAGCGCATACAGAACAATTGATACTGCTACAACTGCTCCCGCAACCTCAAAAATTGTTGCGGCTCAGAATACAAGCGCAATCAAGCTTACCTGGAATGCAGTAAAGGGTGCAAACGGCTATGCAGTTTACCTTAAAACGGCATCAGGCTGGAAGCACCTCGGCAACACAACAAAAACAACCGCAACCCTCTCAGGTCTTAAGGCGGGTACGAATTATATCTATGCGGTAAGATCTATTACACTCACCGCAAGCAATCAGTATGTGCTCGGCGGCTACAGAGAGCTTATTACCGCAACAAAGCCCGTTGCTCCCACAACAAGCGTGGCAACCTCCGGCGGCAAGGCTACAATCAAGTGGAATGCGGTTCCCGGCGCAAGCGGCTATCAGGTTTACTACAAGTCGGCAACCTCCGGTTGGAAGCTTCTCGGCACTGTCGGCTCAGGAGTAAGAAGCTTTACTGACAGCGGCTACACGGCAGGTGCAAAGTACGCCTTTGCAGTAAGAGCCGTAAAGGCTGTTCAGGGCGGATACATCTACGGTGCCGCAACATCCAAAACTGTTACAATGAAGTAAAAAACGGGGGATAAAAATGCAACATAAAATTATTGCTTTTTATAAAAAGGTTATAGCTTCGGTGATGGCGTTTCTGCTGTCACTGGGCTTTACCTGCGGCGGCGGTGCCGATATCGGTGAGGCTGTCCGCGGGGAGGTGAACACCGCCTCTGCCTACGATGAAAATGCTGACTATAAGCTCAGCATTGATGCTGAAAATGAAATTCACGATATCAGCGAGCTTCTTTACGGTATCTTCTTTGAGGATATCAACTTTGCCGCTGACGGCGGTCTTTATGCCGAAAAGGTAATCAACCGCTCCTTTGAATATGGCAAGCTTGCCGCAGACGATGAGCTTCACGGCTGGATCAGGGTCGGCGGTGCTGATATTAAGGTCGAAACCGGCGATAAGCTCGGCGGTCTCAATGAGAACAACACAAATTATCTTGTAATCACTAATACAACAAGTGAGCCCTCAGGTGTACAGAACAGAGGCTTCCTTGACGGTATGGCAATCGAAAAGGACGGAAGGTATTATTTCTCCGTTTATGCAAAGGATATGAAGGGCGGCAGCGCTGACCTTACGGTCAATCTTGTTGCCGACGGTAAAATTGCCGCAACGGGTAAAATTGCTGATATCGGCACAGAGTGGACAAGGTATGAGCTCGAGCTCATTTCCGATACCACAGCCACAAGCAATGTTTACCTTCAGGTGCTTTCAGATTGCAGCAAGGTCGCTCTTGATATGGTTTCACTTTTCCCCGAAACCTATAAGGGTCACGGAATGAGACTTGACCTTGCAACAAAGCTCGCAGAGCTTCAGCCTAAGTTCCTCCGCTTCCCCGGCGGCTGCGTAATTGAAGGGTACGACGAAAATACTGCCTATAACTGGAAGGACAGCATCGGCGTAGGTGAGGACGGACTTCCTCTTGAATTCAACGGCACCTACGGTGACGTTGCAACACGCTCCTACGGTATCAACCTCTGGACTGACGTTAACGCAACAGAGGATCCCCTTCCCTGCTATATGAGCTACGGTCTCGGCTTCTTTGAATATTTTCAGCTTGCTGAGGATATCGGTGCAATCGGCGTTCCCGTTATCAACTGCGGTCTTTACTGCCAGATGAGAGGTATGGGTCCCGTTGATATGTACACTCCCGAGTTTGAGCAGTACCTTCAGGATATGGTAGATCTTGTTGAATTCTGCCGCGGTGATGAAAGCACAACCTGGGGTAAGGTAAGAGCCTCTCTCGGTCATCCCGAGCCCTTTGAGCTTAAGTATATCGGCATCGGTAACGAAAATGAGGGCGAGGTTTACTTCGAACGCTATGAGGCATTCCTTGAGCGCTTCAACGAGGAAAAGGCAAAGAATCCTGAGCTTTATGAGGGTCTTGAGCTTATTTACTCCTCAGGTGCATCAGAGGCAACTCACAGTGAAAACTACATAAAGTCCTATGAAAATGCCTACGAATATGTAAACGAAAATGGCATTACGATTGACGAATATGCAGGTGTGACCGACCATCATTATTACAACGATCCCGAATGGTTCCTTTCAAATACAGACTACTACGACGAGAAGAACTACAAGAGAGAAACCTCCGAAATGCTTGACACGGGCTATGGCGGAGCAATCAACGTTTTCCTCGGTGAATATGCGGCACGTTCAAACAGACTTGAGGCGGCTCTTGCCGAGGCGGCATATATGACAGGTCTTGAAAGAAACGGTGACATTGTAAAGATGGCAGCCTATGCTCCTCTTTTCGGTAACCTTACGGCTACTCATTGGTCACCTGACCTTATCTGGTTCAACAATCACCTTTCAACCGGCTCAATCAGCTACTATATGCAGAAGCTCTTCTCAACCAATGCAGGTACAAGCCTTCTTGATTCTGCACTTGACGGAGCTCAGCTTCCTATGAACGAAGCAAGGGGCAGAGTCGGTGTAGGTACATGGTATACAAGTGCAGAGTTTGACAATGTAAAGATTGTCAACAATGATAACGGCAGAGTGCTCGGCAGTGACTGCTTCCTTCCCACCTCACATTGGTGGGGCTGGACAGACACCACAAGCGGTGACTGGGGCGTTAAGAACGGCAAGCTCGTGCAGAAGGACACCTGGATGGCTGATAACCACAGAGGTGCGGTAACCTACTTCGGAGATACCGACTGGGCAAACTACACCTACACCGTTGAGGCAACAAAGCTTGACGGCAGCGAGGGCTTTATCATTCCCTTCGCCGCTCAGGATAAGGACAATTATTGGTTCTGGAATATCGGCGGTTGGGGCAACACTGTTTCCTGCCTTCAGGAAATTGAAAACGGCATCAAGACCGGCAGAGTTCCCGGCACAGTTAAGGATTTTGCAGTTGAAACCGGCAGAACCTATGAAATCAAGGTTGTTGTAAACGGCTACAATGCAAAGGGCTACATTGACGGCGAGCTTATGTTTGACAAGGATCTCGAAAGCGGTGCAAGGTCTGAAAGCTATCATGTTGTTTCAACCGACGCAAGCGGAGATATTATCATCAAGCTTGTAAACGTTACAGGCTCAGCAAGAAGCTTTGCAATCGACATTGCAAATGCTGATGTAAAGGGCACCGCTACTGTTTATCAGGTAGCAGGTGACAGTCTTGGTAACGATAATATCCTCGGTGCAAAGGAAGACTGCATTATGGAGGAATTCACTGTTGAGGGCATTTCCTCACAGTTCAACTACACCGTTCCGATGTATTCAGCAACGGTTATCAGGGTTGAGAGATAAAGGTTAATAATAAAAAATCCATCGGCTAAAAACCGATGGATTTTACTTTTGATTTCAATTAACCTTGCTTGTTCAACCTCACAAAATGCCTTATCAGGTAAGCTATCGCTCCCACGGGGATAGCACAGATGATAATTTTGATTATCAGGTGAATGGGAATATAATCGTAAATTCCGTCGCCGAGGATGGTGAAAAGAATAACCCTCGGCATAATTCCGATTACCGATGCAAAAAAGTAGCGTCCGAAGCTGCACCTTGATGCACCCCAGAAAAGGCTGACAAAGTCAATGGGAAAAACGGGAAGGGCACGGATGGGGAGAAGCGCGAGAAAATTATCGTTGAGCTTCATATCAAGGATTTTTTTGCCCGCCTTGGTTTTTGCAAGCTGCTTGTTTACGTATTCACCGCCGAGGAAAAGTCCGAGGAAGTAGGTTACGGTTACCTCAATAATAATGCCTACAAGGCTGATGAGTGACGCGGTCAGCGGCGGGAACGCCATGCCGATTGAGATGTAAATCAGCGAGGCGGGGATGATAAAGAGAATTGACTTTGTGAGATACACGCCCCATATTGTGAGTATTGCAATTACTATATTACTGCTTGCGTCAACAAGGGCGCGGATATCAATATTTTTAAGCCTGTCATAATTTATAACCGCAAGGACAAAAATAATCATTGCAACGGCAACGCGTATAAGTGCCTTGACGGTGGATTTTGTTTTTTCGCTCATCGGAGTCCTCCTTTTTGGTGTGCTGTTGTAACACAATCCCGTGTATTATACAACCTAATTTTAAATTTTACAAGTGTAAACATAATATTGACACATTTTATTAAAATAAAACTATGGACTTTTTCGTTACGAGGTGATATACTTATAAAAATATAATGCGGAGGTCTGCATTTAATTTATCGGATAACTATATATTGTCTATGAGGTGTATTATGACAGTAAAGGATAAAATTGAAAGAAAAGCCGTTGAGGTTGCCCTTGGTGAAATCCTTAAGTATGTTGACAAAAATCCCAAGGAAAACATCATCAAGCTTTTTAATCTCGGCTCAAAGCTTCTCGGCGATACCTTCCCGAAGAAAAACCTTGAAAAGGTAAGGGAAATCATCGAGGAGGGCGACAACGTTTATTACAATATGGCCCTTGATATCCTTAAGGACCTTGACAGAGGTATGCTCAAAAAGCTTCTTCTTGCCGCAGGTCTCGGCGCGGGTGTAAAGGGCACAAAGGCGGTAAGAGAAAACCGTGAAAAGTATAAGTGCAATATACCCTTCCTTATGCTTATGGACCCCACAAGTGCCTGCAATATGAAGTGTAAGGGCTGTTGGGCAGCAGAATACGGCCACAGAAACAACCTTACCTTCGAGGAAATGTCAAGTGTTGTTTCTCAGGGCAGAGAGCTTGGTACTCACCTTTATATGTTCACCGGCGGTGAGCCTCTTATCCGTAAGGGTGATATCATAAAGCTCTGCGAGACCTATCCCGACTGCGCCTTCCTTGTATATACTAACGGCACACTTATCGACGAAAAATTCTGTGATGAGATGATAAGAGTCGGCAATATTGCACTCGCCCTTTCAATTGAGGGTGAGGAGGATGCAACCGACGAGCGCCGCGGTGAGGGCAGCTATAAGAATGTTATCAGCGCAATGGAGCTTCTCAAACGTAAGGGCTGTCTCTTCGGTATGTCAGTATGCTACACAAGCCACAACATCCCCAGCGTAACAAGTGACGAGTTCCTTGATAAAATGATTTCTCTCGGCGTAAAGTTCGGTCTTTACTTTAACTATATGCCCGTCGGTCACGACGCCGATGTTGAGCTTATTCCCCGTCCCGAGCAGAGAGAATATATGTACAAGTGGCTCAGGAGAGTCAGAAACTTTGAGAGCGGAAAGCCCCTCTTTATTATGGACTTCCAGCACGACGGCGAATACTGCGGCGGATGCATTGCAGGCGGCAGAAACTATTTCCATATCAACTCGGCAGGTGATATGGAGCCCTGCGTTTTCATTCACTTCTCCGATTCAAACATCCGTACTCACACTATCCTTGAGGGCCTCCGCAATCCTCTGTTTATGGCCTTCAGACACGACCAGCCCTTCAACGATAATCATCTTCGTCCCTGCCCGATGCTTGAAAATCCTGATTGCTTAAGAAGCATCATTGAAAGAACAGGTGCAAAGTCCACTAACCTTATCCGTGAGGAGACTGCGGAAATGCTCTGCAGCAAGTGTGACAAGTTTGCCGCGGAATGGGCACCCAAGGCTCAGGAAATCTGGGATAACAACAAGCATCCCAATCCCAAAACGCAGTATTACAGAGATACTCCCGAGGGAAAGGCAGAGTTTGCTTCAAAGTAAAACAGCCTTGTGCAGGACGCCTTTTTAGGAATGAGAAATTTGTGCAAAAAGCCAAATGTTGTTTTAAGGATGCAAAAAAACAAATTTGTAGCATTAAAATATATAAAACTGCTTGACTTTTTGACAATTTTATTGTAAATTTATAGAGTAAATGACTGCATATGGTTATTCCAAGGCAAGCCATTACTAAAAACGCGTTTTAAACGTAAATTTTTGAAAGGGGTTTATATAACCATGAAACAGGAAACAAAGCTTGTAGCCATTATCCTCGCAGCCCTTATCGTTTTCCTCAGTGGCTTCGGTCTTGGCGCAACAAGAGGCATCAAAATCACAGTTGAAGGCGGCGCAGCAGTTCAGGCAGGCCCTGCACAGACAGTAGAACCCGCTCCTCAGACAACAGCAGCTCCTGCTCCTCAGACAACAGCAGCTCCCCAGACAACAGTTGCTCCTCCTGCAGCAGATACTACTACAACAGCAGCTCCCGCAGGTAACTCAGGTTCAGTTTCAGTTCCTCAGACAAAGGCTGAAATCGCTGCAGCTTACAACAAGGTTGTTAACGAAGCTAAGGCTTACACAGGTAAGGTAACTCTTAAGAAGCATGACATCATCGATGTTCAGCTCAAGGACCTTCCCGCAATTGCTGAAAAGATCATCACTCCCGTTATCGCTAACCTTACAAAGACAAATCCCGAAGAATACACATTCGACGGCGGTAAGGACGTAAACGATCCTAACAGATTCGTTTCACACAAGATTGTTCCCAACGGCAGAGACGTTAATGTTCAGGAAGCAGGTCTTGCATCAGCTTCAGCAACACCCAACGCTGACGGCGGTTACACAATGGTTCTTACATTCATTGCTGAAACCTCAACATTTGACGGTACAAAAACAACATCAGAGCCTACACACCACAAGAGTGCAATGGATCCCCTTGAGCTCGGTTCACTCGATCTCGGTCCTATCACAATCTCAAATGCTGACCTCAGATATCCCGGTGCTACAATGACAGCAACTGTTGACGGTCAGGGCAGACTTGTTAAGCTTGAGCAGAAGCTTCCTCTTGAAGGTTCAGGTACAGGTAAGGCTGGTGTTTCCATCACTCTTAACCTTGGCGGTTCAATGGACGGTACTTACGAGTTTATCTACGGCTAATATTTAAAAATTAAAAAGTACATAAGGACTGTCTTGACGGGCAGTCCTTTTTGTTAATAATAATCTTTTGGAGTGATCATCATGAAAAAAGCAGCTATAATGTTAGGCTCTGCCGCAGTCTTGAGCGGTGCGGCGGTTTACGGAATTTCCGATGCACTTTTCAAGGCTCTTATCACAAGAGAGTTTAAGGTGCCCAAGGCAGTGTCAAAGTTCATCACCGAAAAAGACGAAAAAACTTCGAACCCTCTTGAGACAAAGTATAAGGAATGTATGAAGTACATTCTTGATTACGGCTTTGAGCGTCACGAGATGATAAGCGACAGAGGACAGAAGCTCCGCGGCTATCTTATGCGCCCGAAGAAGCCTTCCGATGTGTATGTTTTCGGATCTCACGGCTATCGTAGTGACGGCAAGGGCGAGTGGTGCTATTTTGCAAAATTCTACGTTGAGGAGATGGGTTTCAATTTCTTTTTTGTTGACCATCAGAGCCACGGCGAAAGTGAGGGCGAGTATATAGGCTTTGCCTCCCACGAGCACAAGGACGCTCTTAAATGGCTGGGTTATATGAACAACACCTTCGGCAAGGATATCAGGATTATCCTTCACGGTATTTCAATGGGCAGTGCAACAGTAATGCTTATGACAGGTAATGAGGCTCTTCCCGAAAATGTGAAATTCACAATAGCCGATTGCGGCTACACCTCGGCGATGGACGAATTCAGCTACAAAATTGATGCGCTGAAGCTTCCGTTCAGACCGTTGGTTCCCGTAATAAGCGCTATCAATCATAAAAGGGCAGGCTACGATTTCCGGAAGGACACCGACGCTCTTTCCGCTGTGAAAAGGGCAAAAGTGCCGATGCTGTTTATTCACGGTGACAAGGACTTGTTTGTGCCTACAAAGATGGTATACGAGCTTTATGATGCCTGCACGAGTGAAAAGGAGCTTTTTGTTGTACCCGGTGCTGACCATGCGAAGAGCTATCATCTTGATAAGGAAGGCTACGAGGCAAGAGTTAAGGGTATGGTGGAGAAGTATCTGTAAGAAAAAACAAGAAAAGTTTTGGTCAAGCTTTTACAAAAGCTTGTCAGGGTTGTAAGGGGTGAAACCCCTTACGTATTGAAAAATAACACGACAGTCTTAAGCTACGTTGCAGGCTGCCGTGTTTTCTTTTATCGTTCGCCGCGGGGCTTTCTTTTCCTGGAAGAAAATAAACAAAAGAACTTTTCTTGCCTTTCTTCTTACTCATCTTAACTTTCTGTTTAAATAATATTCACATTTCCTTGCTATACTATCTCAAAATGTATTACTATGCGAAATTGTTCCCAAAAATAGATAAAAACACATCCGGAGGTGTGCTTGTGTTAAGACTTTTAGGTTATCTTAAAACAATGAAAAAGTCCGTTGTCGCGGCAATGATTTTTGCCGTGATCAGCCAGCTCGGAAGCCTTGTGCTTCCTCTGATGATGTCTTCAATCATCAACAACGGTATAGCAAACGGAGATATTGATTATATCAAAAAAACAGGTTTAGGAATGATGGGTGTTTCTGCTCTTGCGGTTGTAATCGCATGCTTTAACAGCTATTATTCAAGTAAAACCGCAACCACATACGGAAAAAAACTCCGCAGGGAAATTTTCCTCAAGGTTGAATCTCTTTCACAGAAGGATATCGATATCATCGGTACACCCTCACTCATCACCCGTTGCACCAATGACGTAAAGGTGCTTCAGGACTTTGTGCTTATGGGACTTCGTATGATTATATCTGCTCCGATTATGCTTGTCGGCGGTGTTGTAATGGCATTCTTTATGAATCCGAAGCTTGCAAGCATTATTTTCGGTGTTCTTCCCATTATTGCAGTTATTGTTGTAATTGTTCTTAAGGTTGTTATGCCTATATTCAGAAGAAGACAGAAGCTTGTTGACTCAATCAACCGCTTCATAAGAGAAAAGCTTACCGGTATCCGCGTTATCCGCGCCTTTAACAGAACTGAGCACGAGGATGAACGCTTCCAGAAGCAGAACCTTGAGCTTTCATCTCTTACACTCAGATTCCAGCGCCTTATGTCGGTGCTCATTCCCGTGTGTATCGTGATTATCATTGCCGCTCTTGATCTGCTTATCATTTTCGCGGCAAGGAACCTTGATAAAATGGATATCGTGACTCAGAGAGACGAGCTTCTCAACTCAATCGGTAATCTTCAGGCCTTCGTAATCTATATGATTATGATTGTCTTTTCAATCACAATGGCGGCGGCAATGTTCGTTATTGTTCCCCGTGCAAGAATTTCAGCAAAGAGAATTACTCAGGTGCTTGAAATTGTTCCCTCAATCACAGAGCCCGAGAGCCCCAAGAGCGTTGACGAGAGCAAAAGGGGTCAGGTTGAGTTCAGAAACGTTACCTTCCGTTACACCGACGGTGAGGATCCCATTCTTTCCGACGTGTCCTTTACCGCCGAGGCAAATAAGGTAACCGCAATTATCGGATGTACGGGCAGCGGTAAATCAAGCCTTGTTCATCTTATTCCCCGTTTTTACGACGTAACCGAGGGTCAGGTGCTCTTTGACGGCGTTGATGTAAGAGACCTTGCTCAGAAGGATTTACATTCGAGAATAGGCTATATACCGCAGAAGGCATTCCTTTTCAGCGGTACAATTGAGGATAACCTCCGCTACGGTGATATAAACGCAAGTGAGGAGCAGCTTCAGAAGGCACTTGAGATTGCACAGTGCAGCGAGTTTGTTTCAGGCCTTGACGGCGGAATGAAGGCATTTGTCAGTCAGAACGCCACAAATTTCTCGGGCGGACAGAAGCAGCGCCTTTCAATTGCAAGAGCACTTGCAAGAAAGGCTGAGGTTTACATATTCGATGACAGCTTCTCGGCTCTTGATTTCAAGACCGATGCGGCGCTGCGTAAGGCTATTAAGGAGAATATTACCGCAACGGTTATTATCGTTGCACAGCGCGTGGGTACAATTCTTGACGCCGACAAAATAGTTGTCCTTGAGGGCGGCAAAATCGTAGGTATAGGCAAGCACGCCGAGCTTATGGAAAGCTGCGAGGTTTACAAGGAAATTTATTCATCACAGATTACAGAGGAGGATGCACAATGAAAACTGAAGTCTCCTCAAAAAGAACTGCCATAAAGGACAGATATTCAGCCTACCGCGATTCAAGAAGAAGCGAAAAGGAAAAGCCGAGGAAGATGCTTCCCACAGCGAAAAAGCTTCTTGCCCTTCTTAAGGGTCGGGAGATTGCCGTAATTTTCACCGTTTTTTGTGCGGCGGGCAGCTCCCTTTTGTCCGTGCTCGGTCCCAAGTATCTCGGTAATATTATTACCGTGCTTGATGAGCAGGTGAAAAATAAGCTTGCAAGCGGCATGATGGATTTTTCACCTATCTACGGCATACTAAAAACGATTCTCTTTATTTATATCGGCTCATCGGTTTTAGGCTTTTTGCAGCATTATATTGTTGCAGGCGTTGTACAGAAGCTTATTACGGATATCCGCTATAAGTTCAACAAAAAGCTTTCAAGGCTTCCGCTTTCTTATTTTGATAACCACAATACGGGTGATATTCTTTCAAGAATCACCAACGATATCGACAATATCAACAACACCCTGCAGAATAACCTGATTCAGATTATAACCTCGGTTGTAACCTTTGTAGGTGTTTTTGCAATAATGCTTACGGAAAGTGTTTCCCTTTCCTTTACAAGCCTTTCACCCTTCCCCGTGTGCTTTGTTATCGCAATGGTAATTCTCCGCTTTTCAAAGCACTACTTCCGCAAACAGTGGAAGGAGACAGGTGACGTTAACGGTCACATCGAGGAAATGTTTACCGGGCACAGAATTGTCAAGGCCTTCAGCCACGAGGAAACTGCTATTGCTGAGTTCGATGAGCTTAATGAAAAGCTCTGCGAGTCAGGCAGAAAGGCTCAGTTCCTGTCAGGACTTTTAAGTCCGCTGATAAATTTTGCCAATAATGCGGGTTATGTAATAATCTGCGTAATCGGCGGTTATCTTATTATAAAGGATCAGGCCGATGTCGGTGACATTACTGCATTTATTGCTTACTCAAAGCTTCTTATGCAGCCTATTACAGACCTTAGCAACATTGCAAATAACCTTCAGTCCTCTCTTGCCAGCGCAGAGCGTGTATTTGACCTGCTTGATGCTGAGGAAGAGGTTGAAGATGTTAAAAAGGAGTTTTACCTTGAAAGCGGCGGATGCGTTGAGTTTAAGAACGTTGACTTCTCATACCTTCCCGAAAAGCCTCTTATCAGAGACTTCAACCTTAAGGTAAACAAAGGTGACCTTGTTGCTATTGTAGGTCCTACGGGTGCAGGTAAAACGACTATAGTAAACCTGCTTATGCGCTTTTATGAAATTCAGGGCGGCGACATTCTTGTCGACGGCGTGAACATAAAGGATATTTCAAGAGAAAACCTCCGTAATATTTTCGGTATGGTGCTTCAGGATACCTGGCTTTTCAAGGGCACCGTAAGAGAAAATATCTACTACGGCAGAAAGGATGCTACCGAAGAGGAGTTCGAAAATGCTGTTAAAGCGGCTAAAATCGACAGCTTTGCAGGCACTCTTACCGATGGCTACGATACTGTTATCGAGGAGGGCGGCTCAAATCTTTCCGCGGGTCAGCGTCAGCTTATTACAATTGCAAGAGCAATCCTCGCTTCACCTGATATTCTTATCCTTGACGAGGCTACCTCGAGCGTTGACACAAGAACAGAGCTTCAGATTCAGAGCGCTACCTATAACCTTATGCAGGGCAGAACAAACTTTGTTATTGCCCATCGTCTTTCAACAATCCGTGAGGCTGACATTATCATTGTTATGCGTGACGGAAGCATTGTTGAAACAGGCAACCACAGGGAGCTTCTCAAAAAGGACGGCTTCTATGCGGAGCTTTATAACTCACAGTTTGCTAATTGAGGTTAATGCGCAATTCGCAATGCGCAATTCGCAATTGCGGGGAACGTTTGTGGGACATTAAAAAGAGAGCATCCACAAATAAAGAGGGATGAAAATGAAACAAGAAAATGTGATTTTAGACAAAAGCAAAAAATTCGCTTTAAGAATAATCAAGCTTTATAAATATATGCATACTGAACATAAAGAGTATTTGTTATCTAAACAAATATTGTGCTCAGGTACAAGCATCGGTGCAAATGCAAGAGAAGCTGTAAGAGGTCAAAGTACAGCGGATTTTTATGCCAAAATGAACATTTCTCTAAAGGAAGCGGAGGAAACTTTGTATTGGCTTGAGCTTTTGCACGAAAGCGGATATATTGAAACTGCTCACTTTACAGATATTTATAATGATTGCATAGAAATCATTAAAATACTTATGGCTATAACAAAAAATCAAAAATCGTGATTTGCTTATCAGAGTTGCGGGAGCTAATTTATAAGCTGTTGTTTTGCTTCCCGCGATTGCGCATTGCGCATTGCAAATTGCGAATTTGAACGGAGTTCATATGAAAACAGTCACACTTCCCAATAAAATACGCGTGTTCTTCACTCCCGACGAGCGCCTTCGTTCGGCAACGGTAGGAGTGTGGGTAAGTGCGGGCTGTAAGAACGAGAATGCCGATAACAACGGCATTTCTCATTTTATTGAGCACATTGTTTTCAAGGGCTCGCAGAAGCGCACGGGCTTTGAGATTGCCGAGGGAATGGACGAAATCGGAGCCTCGGTCAATGCCTACACAACAAAGGAGTATACCTTTTTTTACACAAGGGCGCTGGATTACCGCATACTTACTGCGGCGGATATTCTTTTCGATATGCTGACCTCACCGAGGCTCGACGAAAAGGATATTGAAACAGAAAAGGGCGTTGTTTTTGAGGAAATCTCGATGTGCGAGGATGACCCCTCCGATGTGTGCTATGAGCTTAACGAGCACAGGCTTTTTGAGGGTGACAACCTGAGTCAGGAAATCCTCGGCTCCTTTGAAAGCGTAAAGGGTCTTACAAAGGAAAAAATCCTTTCCTATATGAAGAATTTCTACACGGGCGAAAATATAGTCATCGGCGTAAGCGGAAGCTTCAACGAGGAGGAAATGCTCGCAAAAATCAACGAGTATTTTTCGTTTTTACCGTCAGAGGGGGAGAAGGCTTCATTTACCGCTTTACCCTTTAACGGCGGCTTTGCCCTTAAGAATATGCCGACGGAGCAGACTCACATAAGCCTAACCTTTCCCGGTGTGGCGATAGCCCATGAGGATTTGTACGCCTTACAGATTTGCACTTTCATCCTTGGCACGGGCACCTCGTCAATGCTCAATCAGCGTATCCGTGAGGAGTTAGGTCTGGTTTACAGCATCGACTGCTGGCTCGGACGTTATGTTCACGGCGGCTATACTGCCGTATCAATGAGCCTTGTGCCTAAAAGCGAAAAAAAGGCTATTGAGGAAACGGTGAAAATTATCCTTTCCTTCCCCGATACGATAACAGAGCGTAAGGTAGAAATTGCAAAGGAAAAGCTTATTTCGAGCCTCATAATGTCACGTGAGCAGCCGCAGAGTAAGTTCTCAGCGGTGGGCTACAACACCCTGCTTTTAGGCAGAGTGATTGAGGACGATGATATTATAAGAGATATCAAAAGGGTAAGCCTTGAGGATGTAAAAAGGGTTTACGGCAAATATTTTGATTTTGATAAAATGCTTTTCACCGCTGTCGGCAAGGTGAAAAAGGAAGAAGAATACAAGAAAATTTTAGAGGGTGTTTACAGTGCGGGAAATTAAAAATGCAAAGCGTCTTGTGATAAAGGTCGGTACATCGACCCTTACTCACGAAACGGGAAAAATTAACATCAGAAGAATGATAAAGCTTTGCTCCGTTCTTGCTGATTTACATAACAGCGGCAGAGAGGTTATCCTTGTAACCTCAGGCGCCATCGGTGTCGGCGTAGGTAAGCTCGGCCTGAAAGAAAGACCCAAGGATATCCCCGGCAGACAGGCGGCAGCTACCGTAGGTCAGTGTGAGCTTATGTTTATGTATGACAAATACTTCGGTGAAAACGGAGTTAAAACGGGTCAGCTTCTTATCACGAAAAGTGACATTGAAAATGATAAGAGAAGGACTAACCTTGAAAATACCTTCCTTAAGCTTTTTGAATATGAGGCAGTGCCTATCGTAAACGAAAATGACAGCGTTGCAACGGAGGAAATCGTCTACGGCGACAATGACTCACTTTCAGCTATTGTTGCAAAGCTTGTCCACGCCGATGCGCTTATTATACTTTCGGATATTGACGGGCTTTACGATGATAACCCCAATGAAAACCCCGATGCAAGACTGATTCCCGTTGTAAGAGAGATAAATGAGGATATCCTTGCCCTTTGCGGCGGTGCGGGCACAAGCAGGGGAACGGGCGGAATGGTGACAAAAATCCACGCCGCAGAAATTGCTGGTGACGCAGGAATCCCCACGGTAATAATGAACGGTGCAGACCCTGCCGATATATATAAGCTTATTGACGGACACAGCATCGGTACGGTGTTTACAATTCGCAATTCGTAATTCGCAATTGCGGGTGAGTACAGAGGTGATAATATGTTAACACAAATCGGTATAAACGCTAAAAAGGCTGAAAGGGTGCTTATGACGGCACCGCTTAAAAGCCGCGACGGTGCACTTAAGGCAATTGCTGAGGCCTTGAGAGAAAACAGCACCTACATAATTGATGAAAACAAAAAGGATATAAAAGCCGCAAGAGAAAAGGGTATGAGTGACTCAATGCTCGACAGACTCTCTCTTGACGAAAAGCGTATAGAGGGCATTGCTTCTGCGGTGGAGAATATTATCTCTCTGCCCGATCCTCTCGGCAGAGTGCTTTCAGGTGAGGTAAGACCCAACGGAATGAAGATTGAAAAGGTCAGCGTGCCTCTTGGCGTAATTGCCGTAATTTTTGAAGCCCGTCCCAATGTTACCGTTGATGCGGCGGCGCTTTGCCTTAAGTCGGGCAACACGGTTATTCTCCGCGGCGGTAAGGAGGCAATCAGCTCCAACAAGGCAATGGCTTCTGTTATGCGTAAGGCTCTTTCAGAGGCGGGTCTTCCTGAGGACTGCATTCAGCTTGTGGAGGATACCTCGAGAGAATCAGCAACGGCGCTGATGAAAATGAACGGCTACGTTGACGTGCTTATTCCGAGAGGAGGAGCGGGACTTATCCGCGCCTGTGTTGAAAATTCAACTGTTCCCGTAATTGAAACAGGTACGGGTAACTGCCATATTTATATTGACAGGGATGCCGATACCGATAAGGCGGTAAGCATTGTTCATAACGCGAAAACCTCAAGACCCTCCGTGTGTAATGCCTGCGAAAGCCTTGTTGTACACAAGGACGTGGCGGAAAAAATTCTTCCGCTTATAAAGGCGGCTCTTGATGAGAAGGGCGTTATAATTCACGGTGACGAAAAATGCGCTCAGCTTATCCCCGACGTTATTCCCGCAACTGAAGAGGACTACGGCAGAGAATACCTCGGCTATGAAATCAGCGTTAAGGTCGTTTCTGATATAGATGAGGCAATTGACCATATTATGCAGTATTCCTCAGGTCACAGCGAGTGTATCGTTACGGAAAATTACACAGCGGCAAATCTTTTTACTGCAGGTGTTGATGCGGCGGCAGTTTATGTCAACGCTTCAACGAGATTTACCGACGGCGGCGAATTCGGCTTCGGTGCAGAAATCGGCATTTCGACTCAGAAGCTTCATGCGAGAGGTCCTCTCGGTCTTCCGGAGCTTACAACGGTCAAGTATATTATCACCGGTGACGGTCAGATAAGATAAAGTAATACATTTTAAATCACGGTGTACTATAAGTTAAAATTACTTGACTTTTAGCTTGAATTGGAGTATATTTAGAATAACAATAGGGTTATTGTAGGATAACTCTGTGAATTTATATTTGAATGAGGCTTTGGCTTTT
>JAZOVO010000035.1:0-13698 GCA_045658745.1 Acutalibacteraceae bacterium
CATAGATTTTTTTAGTGTGTAAAAATGCCGATAAACAGTTGAACAAAAGTCAATAATATGTTAAAATAATAAGGTATGCAAAAAAATAAAAGAGAGGTCAGTTATAAATGATCAGTACAAATAACGTTACTCTGCAGTACGGCGGCAGAGAGCTTTTTAAAAGCGTTTCAATTAATTTCACAAAGGGCAACTGCTACGGTCTCATCGGCGCAAACGGAGCAGGTAAAAGTACATTTTTAAAAATCCTTTCAGGTGAAATCGAGCCTAATAAGGGCTATGTTACTATTACTCCCGGTGAAAGACTTTCCGTTTTAAAGCAGGACCACTATGCCTATGACGAATACGATGTTATAAGAACGGTGCTTATGGGTAATCCCAAGCTTGTAGAAATTATGGATGCCAAGGAGGAGCTTTACTCAAAGGAGGAGTTCACCGAGGAGGACGGCATAAGAATCAGCGAGCTTGAGGAGGAGTTTGCCGAAATGGACGGCTGGAGCGCCGAAAGTGACGCGGAAATCCTTCTTAATGCTCTCGGTATCCATAACGAGCTTCACTATATGCAGATGAAGGAATTAAGCGGTGACCAGAAGGTTAAGGTGCTTCTCGCACAGGCGCTTTTCGGTAACCCCGACATTCTTCTTCTTGACGAGCCGACCAACCATCTTGATGTTGCGGCTATCAACTGGCTCGAGGAGTTCCTTATGAGCTTTGAAAATACCGTTATCGTTGTCAGCCACGACAGACACTTCCTCAATAAGGTGTGTACGCACATTGCTGACTGTGACTTCGGCAAAATCACAATGTATGTAGGTAACTACGACTTCTGGTACGAATATACCCAGATGGCTCAGAGACAGCTTCGTGAGCAGAACAAGAAGACCGAGGCAAAGATGAAGGAGCTTCAGGAATTTATCGCACGCTTCAGCGCAAACGCCTCGAAATCCAAGCAGGCGACAAGCCGTAAAAAGCTTCTTGACAATCTTGTGCTTGAGGATATGCCCGTTTCATCAAGGCGTTTCCCCTTTGTCGAGTTCAAGCCTGACAGAGAAATCGGCAACGATATGCTTATGGTTGAGGGTCTTTCCAAGACCGTAGGTGACAGAAAGGTGCTTGACAACGTTTCCTTTACAATAAGACCTAACGAGAAGGTTGCATTTGTAGGTACGGACGCCGTTGCAAAGACTACGCTTTTCAAAATCCTTATGGGTGAGCTTGAGGCAGATGAGGGCACCTTCAAGTGGGGCGTTACAACCTCACAGGCATACTTCCCTGCCGACAACTCCGCATTCTTTGACGATGTTGAGGACAGCCTTATTGACTGGGTGAGAAGCTACTCAGATCTGCAGTTTGAAACAGATGTAAGAGGCTGGCTTGGCAGAATGATGTTCTCCGGTGAGGAGGCAACCAAAAAGGCAAAGGTGCTTTCCGGCGGTGAGAGGGTACGTTGTATGCTTTGCAAAATGATGCTTTCGGGTGCGAATGTGCTTATTCTTGACGAGCCTACAAACCACCTTGACCTTGAATCAATCACGGCGCTCAACAATGCGCTTATCAAGTTTAAGGGCGCTCTTCTTTTCACCTCACATGACCATCAGTTTGTGCAGTCGATTGCTGACAGAATTATTGAAATCCGTCCCGACGGACTTTATGACCGTAAGGAAACCTACGACGAATTCCTTGAAAACAACGAGCTGCTTATCACAAAATAAAGAGGTGCTTATATGATATATGTAATGGGAGATATTCACGGCTGTAAGGATAAATATGACGATATGCTTGAGCAGTTAAAGCCTCAGGAGCTTGACGCTGTTTTTGTCCTCGGCGATGTTATTGATGAGGGCGACGACGGTATCGCTATCCTTAATGATATGATGTACCGCGCAAATATTTATCCCGTGCTCGGTGAAAGAGAATATTATGCAAAAAAGTTTCTCCCTCTTATAGCTGAAAAGGGAGATGCCGAAAAGGCTCTTGCTTCGCTCGAGGGTGAGGACAGAGAGCAGCTTGCAAAATGGCTTTCAATGAAGAGCGGCAAGACTATTGCCGACTTCCTTGCTCTTTCCGAGGAGGGCAGAGAGGATCTGCTTGACTATCTTGAGGAGTTTGCAGCCATGGAGGAAATTGAGTGCAAGGGGAAGAAATTTGTTCTTACTCACGCAGGTATAGAAAATCACGAGGACAGAGACCTTTACGAGCACGAGGAGGAGGACTTTATTTTTGCCGAGACTGATTACGGCAAGGCATATTTCAAGGATGCGTTTCTTGTGACGGGTCACACGCCGACTGTTGCTATTGACAAGAAGCTTTTCGGCAAGCCTTATGCGAAGAACAAGCATCTCGCAATTGACGGCGGATGCGGCTTTGGCGGCAAGCTGATTGCAATTTGTCTTGATACACTGAAGGTGTATTACGCTTAAACAAGAAAAGTTTTGGTCAAGCTTTTACAAAAGCTTGCGGGGTGAGGGGCAGAGCCCCTCATTTCTTTTATGCTAATTAAAAAAACACAGCCAAAGTTTTCGCTTTGGCTGTGTTGATTTTTTATTATCGCTCGCCGGTCGGGCATTCTTTCTTGTAAGAAAGAACCAAAGAATTTTATTTTTTTATGCCTTCTTCTTGAAAATCTTACCCGTTACTGAACTGAAAACCTTGTCGAAAACGGGGAATACAAGCTTTACAATACCTGCAGCGATGAATGCATAAATGAGAGCTACGATTGCAGCAGCAATAACGTCTGTGCAGTAGTGTACCTCAACATAAATACGGCTGAAGCCCATAAGTGCAGCAAAGAAGGTCATGGGAATACCGATTTTTCTGTTGTAGATAAGAATTGCAAAGGCTGCGGCAAAGGCTGATGATGTGTGGCCTGAGGGGAAGGAGAAGCTTGAGGGAGCGTGTACAAACCAGGGGAATACATACTTTGCTCCTTCACCGCCCCATAATGCGTATGCCTCGGGGTCAATGTTGTAAAGGTGGATGGGTCTGGGTCTTGCGAAGAGGTCCTTGAGAATGATGTTGTTGCAAAGGAGCATAACAACAAGAGCAACAAGGATTGCGAAGCCTACCTTGCGGTACTTCTTTGTGCAAAGGAGTACAAGACCGAGTGCGATGAAGATAATGCCTTCGTCACCGAGGGTTGTGATTGTAACCATAATAGCGGTCATAAATCTGCTCTGAATACCCTGTACCCACTCAAAAACGGAAAGGTCAAAGTCGAGGAATTTGTCAAAAAGTGCCTTGTACTTGTAAACCTGCTCAACGCGCAGTGAATATTCAACATCCACGGGAGCGTTTGCTTCGTCAGCAGCAACAACCTTCACATTGTATGTACCGTTAACATCAACGCAATAGTAGGTCTTCCACTTGGGAAGGTTGCCCTCCTCATCGGGAGCAGCGGTTGTTGAGCGGAGAAGGTTGCCCTCTGCGTCGTAGATTTCTACAATCCAGCCGCCCTTGATTGCCTCTGCGTCGGCGTCTGCTTCAATTGCAAAGGTTACATAGCCGGTGTCGCCCTCGTTTGCATAATTGAAGCTGTCCTGAAGGTCATCAGCTTCAAGAACACCGCTGTAGCTCTGGCCGAGCTGAAGCACAGCGTCAAGGTTAGCGTTACCTGCGGTTGCAACGGAAACGGGATCGTTTGTTGCTCCTGCACCAAAGGTGAATGCAAGTGAAAGCATCATAATGAGTGCAAGAAAAACAGATATCTTTCTTTTCATAAAATAGTCCTACTTTCTGTAATATTTATTAAAGCCTTTCGGCATTATTACCGTTATAAATGCAAAATGCAAAATTAAGGGCCTGCGGCACAATTGTAATGCCGCAAAGCGGCATTTCTGACCACTCTCACCAACAGCTTTTATTTTCAACCGTGAAATTACCCTTTTCTATATTTATAACGCAGTATTTTCCGTCACAGAGTGCACCGGGGTTGACGGCGGTAACTCCGCTTGTGCCCTCTGTTACCGTTTTTGCAACGTGGGTGTGACCGTAAAGTGCAAGCTGAGCCTTTACAGCGGCTGCCTGCTTATATAAATAGAAAAGTGTTGTTCTTACCTCAAGCTTATCGCCGTGGGCGGCAAAGACCGTAACTCCGTCAAAATATTTATATGCTTCGGTGCCTACGGTATAAGACCAGTCATTGTTGCCTCTGACACAGGTGAAGCGCTTTTCAGGATAAAATTCCTTCACCCATTCAACATCGCTCATTCCGTCGCCGAGAAAAATAACCTCTTTGCAGTCAGGCTCCTTTGAAAGCATCCGGTCTGCGAGCTCCTTTCTGCCGTGGGAGTCGGAAAACACAAGCACCTTCATTCATAAAAACCTGCCCTTCGCCATAATCATATAATATACCAATTATATTAACACAAGTCAGGTGGTTTTTCAATGCAAAATGAAACAAAACTTTCCGCTGAAATGATAAATTCCCTTTTCAATATGATAAAAAAGGGCAAGGGTAACAGTGAAAGCATAAAGAATATACTCAATCAGAGCCTTAACGAAAGCCAGAAAAATGCCGTAAATCAGATAATGTCAGACCCGCAGAAGCTCAGAGAGCTGCTTGCAAGCCCTCAGGCAAAGGAGCTGATGGCTAAATTAGGAAACATGCAGGGAGATAATAAAAATGGACCCGCCTGATTTTAACTTTGATAATCTCGGTGATATCCTCGGCAGTCTTTCGCAGGAGGATATTGAAAAATTAAGCGGTCTGGCGGGTCAGTTTATGGGGGCACAGACGGCGGACAACAAGGCTGAGGACTGTGACTGCGGCAATGAGGGCGGAGGCTTCGGCGGTTTTAATATTGACCCCGATATGCTTTTCCGCATTATGAATATTATGCAGAAGCTTCAGAGCCGTCAGAATGACCCGCGGTGCAACCTTATTCAGGCGCTTAAGCCCTTGCTGTCGCCTCAGAGAAGGCAGAAGGCTGACACGGCAATTGAAATGCTTCGGCTTATGAGCTTATTTTCAATTAAGGATATTTTCGGCACGGAGTGAATCCTATGGACAGAGATACCGCCCTCATACTTGCTCTTTTATTACTGCTGATGCAGGAGACGGGGGACACGGCGCTTATGCTGGCACTTTTATATATTCTGTCTTGACAATTCCTGTGCTTTAATTTATCATAATAGTCAGACAACTTGAAAGGAATGAAAAATTATGGAATATACTTTTATCCCCAAGGGCGTTTGCTCAAGAAAAATCAGCTTTGAAATCAATGACGGCATAGTATCAAATGTGCGCTTTGCCGGCGGCTGTGCAGGTAACACACAGGGTCTTGCCGCTCTCATCGAGGGCATGAAGGCAGAGGATGTTGTTGCAAGGCTTTCAGGCATCCGCTGCGGCTTCAAGCGTACCTCCTGCCCCGATCAGATGGCAGAGGCTATCAGGGAAGCGATTAAGTAAGGGCTGAGGGTGTTGAGTGGTCAGCAGTCAGTAGTCAGGAACGCCTGACGGCGTTAAGATTTTGATTACAATACAATAGTTGATATAACAAAAAGCAGGTGTTTTCAATGTAACACCTGCTTAAAATTTTGTATTATTTAATTGCTGCGAAGCAGCAATCCCTGACTACTGATTACCGGCTACTGACTACTTTGCCTCTCACCGAATACTCACACCCGCAATAATCCTGCCTGTAAAGGTTATATTTTTTTGAAAGCTCGATGCTTCTTTTATAGCCTTCCTTCTTTTTGAAATCTGAGGGCAGATTTTTTACACCGTACTCCCCTTCTAATTCAAGTCCGATTTCACGAAGCTTCTGTGAATTTTTCAACGGACTTATCGAAAGGGTGGTTGTGAAATAATCAAAGCCCTTTTCCTTGGCGAGCTGTGCGGTTTTTTCAAGCCGTAGACGGTAACAGTCAAAGCACCTTGCACCGCCCTCGCGGATGTTTTCTCTGCCCTTGGAGAGAGCGTAAAAGCTTTCGGTGTCGTTTTCAACTTCAAGCACGGGAATTGAAAGTCCCATTTCGCTGACAAGTCTTTTTAACTCGCTGACACGGTAAGTGTATTCCTCGGCGGGGAAAATGTTCGGATTATAAAAGAAAAGCGTAATATCGAAATGCTCGTGAAGATATTCAATACAGTAGCTGCTGCAGGGAGCACAGCAGGCGTGCAGAAGCAGAGAGGGTCTTATCCCCTCTTTTTTATTTTGCTCAATAATTTTTTCAAGCTCCTTCTGCAGGTTTTCCATTGTGATGCTCCCCTTTCGTTTGCTATACATATATTATCATATATTCCCGCTTTTCTCAATGCTGTTTTAAGTAAGTTTAAATTTTTCTTTTTATTATCTATGGTGCAATACTGTTTTTTACAGTTGATTTTTACAAAAAACAATGTTAAAATGTTTTTTATATTTAAGCGGTAACGCTTTAAGGAGGTAATATTTTGGACGAGCTTGAAAAGAAGGAGCTTGAGATGCCCGAGGAGGAGACTGTCGAAGCTGAGAATGCTGTTGAGTCTGCTGACGAAGAGGTGACAGAGTCTTCCGCGGAAAATCAGGCTGATGCTCTTGTAAAGGAGCTTGAGGAAATCCGTGATATGTTCCAGGAGGCTCTTGACAATGCTTCAAATGAGCAGACGGAAAGTGAGCTTATTCAGGAGCTTGAGGAAATTGAAGACGAGGATGCAGAGCTTACCGAAGAAAAAGAGGAGCTTCCGCTTTGCGAATGCTGCGGTGAAAAGCCTGTAAGTGAAAATTACGGTGAGGGCTACCTTTACTGCGAGGATTGCCGTGAGCTTATGAAGCGCTATCCCCTGAGAATAGGCGGAGTAATTTCAATCCTTGTTATGATTGTTGTTTTCGGTCTTACTGCCTTCTTCGGTATGGACAGTATGGAGGATGCAATCGTTGTCCTCGGTGCACAGGCCAGTGCGGATAAGGATAAAATGATGTCAACGGTACAGACACTTTACTCCTATTCGTCAAGCAAGGAAATCGAATCATCAAAGGCTGTTGACCTGCTGATTGACGGCTTTATGCGTACAGGCTATGTCAACAACGCCAAGGAAACAATTGAAAAGTATTATACAGAGGCTGAGCTCAGCCGTCCCTGGAATAAGGACTACAAGCGCATAGTTGATTTTGTTGATAACTTTATCACTACAAGAGACGGAATTCAGGATATAGTTACCGATGCATTTTCAGGTAAGGCCTTTGACTGCGATAAGCTTATCGCCGAGCTCGACAAGGCAAAGGAATTGTATACCGACGAGGAAAACGGCATTAAATATAACAGTGCTATTATTGAGTATTATAAGTATGAGCTTTTAAGAATTTCGGGCGCTGACCTTGAAAAGCAGCTTGAGGTGCTTAAGACTATTGAGAAAAACGATGCCGACGGCCTTGCAAAGTGGATTTATCTTCCTTCAATCTGCGAGGTTGCAGGTAAAATGGGTAATGAGGAGCTCGCAAAGGAATACTTTGAGAAGCTTCGTGAAAACAACAGCGAGGATATGAAGGCTTATACCGCTATGTCTCTTTATTACCGCTATCTTGAGGTTCCCGACGGCGACGCTGTTATAAAGCTTTGTGACGAGGCGGCTGAAAACGCTTACAGCGGAGATACCTCATATTATCCCGCACTTGTTATCGGCTACCTTATCAAGGGTGAGGGTGCGCTTGCCTTCGATACAATGACAGAGTATATGAACTCAAATTATTATACCGTACCTAACTGTAACCTTTATGCTCTTTGTGCCCTTTATTGCGGTAACAAGGATGTTTACAATAATATGGTACAGACCCTTGCAAGCTCGGGCTTTGAAATGAGTGAGCTTGTTGAAAATTACAAAAACGGCACGGCTTCACTTGAGGAGGCTATTGCAGATATGAGAGGTGATATAGGATGACAGCTTTTTATTACATTACAAAATATCTCACCTTTCCCGGTGTATATGCCAGATGCTTCTGGGAGCAGATAGTGTGCCGTATCTGTAAAATTCCCGTTGAGGATAACAGATATTTAAGAAGGGACGAAATGTGCAGTCACGTGGACCACGAGCTTATGCCTACGGCACGCTCTGCCTTTGCCTTCTGCTTCGTTCCCGCCTTCTTCAATGCAATCGGAGCCTTCTTTATGATGACGCTCCCCCTTGTTTTCCTTTTTGTTTACAGGACAACCAATCCCCTGCTCTTTGCCGTTTCGGCGCTTTCCTATTGGTTTGCTTTTTCACTTTATGTAAACAGCTACAGTCTTATTGAGGATGCTCTCAATATGATGGAAAAGGTCTATAAGCACGGAAATATCCTGCAGAAAATCGTCTATGCTCCTGCTGCCGCTCTTCTTTATGTCGGCGCTTACCTTGAAAGGTACGGAGTAACCTTTATCGCCGCCGTTATAACAACGGTCGTGCTTGTATTTACAATGTAAAATTATATTAAATTGATGCCGCCGCGGTGAATTTGATTTACTGCGACGGTGTTTTTTTACGTTTTCAATGTACAATTGCCATTTTTTTGAAAAAAATTTTGAAAAAAATGTTATAAATGCACACGGAGAATTGACAGAGTGAGTAATATTTGTTAAAATAACTCTGTCTAAATCATACAATGGTATAACTGCCGTTGTATCAACAAAGGAGGATATTTTAATGACAGATGCAAAAACCCTGGCATATATAAATATGTATGCCGTTCTCGGTGCAATTGAAAACCTTTGTGAGCTTGACGAAAAAGCAAGTGAGCTCGTGAAGACCAAAAAGCCCGTTTCCATCGGTCTTGAGGTAAAGGGCGGCCCCAGCGCAACCCTCTTCTTCAAAAACGGCCGCTGCAGAATGGAGCAGGGCACACAGAACTGTGACGTTCTTCTCCCCTTCTCAACTCCCGAAAAGTTCAACGCAATGGTTGACGGAACAGGCTCAGCTCTTCCCTCAAAGGGCTTTTCAAAGATTATGTTCCTTCTCAAGAAGTTCATTCCTCTTACAGATTTACTTTCAAAGTATCTCCGTGCAACAGAGGAAGACCTCAAGGATGATAAGTTCTTTGAAATCAGCACAAAGCTTATGTTCTACGTAATCACCGTTGCCCTTTCACAGATCGGTAACAATGACGAAATCGGTAAGTTCAGCGCATCCTACATTCCCGACGGCATCATTGATGTTTCCATTAAGGACTGCGTAGGCGCAACAATCCGCGTTAAGGATCACCACATGGTAACAATCAAGCAGAAGCCCGATTCATACCGCTCACAGATGGAATTTGACAACATCCGCCTTGCAAGAGACCTCTTCGACGGTAAGGTTAACTCCATCGCCTGCATCGGTGAGGGCACAATCGCAATGCACGGTCAGATCAATATGATCGACAACGTAAACAGAATTCTTGACAGAGTTGCACTCTATCTTGCATAAGGAGGTATTACAATGAGTTTTCCCGTTTACAAGCACGATAAAAGCACAGAGCTCTTCAACAGAGCAACAAAGGTAGTACCTTCAGGTATTTACGGTCACCTCGGCCCCGCAGAGGGTCAGTTCATCCCTGTTGCAAAATGGCCTATGTTTGCTGAAAAGGCAAAGGGTACATATGTATGGGACGTTGACGGCAACAAGTACATTGACTATATGTGCGCTTACGGACCCAACGTTCTCGGCTACTGCGATCCCGACGTTGACGCTGCTGCTATGAAGCAGATTGCTCTCGGTAACTGTACAACTCAGCCCGGTAAGGTTATGCTTGAATGTGCCGAGCTTCTCGTTGACACCGTAGCAACCGCTGACTGGGCATTCTTTGCAAAGAACGGTAACGATGCTACTCAGGGTGCTATCATGTGCGCAAGAGCATATACTCACAGAAAAAAGGTTATCATGTTCCACGGCTACTACCACGGCGTTTCACCCTGGTGCCAGAAGATTGACTATCCCGGCGTTCTTCCCGAGGATGTTGCAAACAATATCATGCTTCCCTGGAACGATATTCCCCTTCTTGAAAAGACAATTGAAGAGAATAAGAACCAGATTGCATGTATCATTGCTCAGCCCTATGACCACGGTAACTTCCACGATAACGCATTCCCCGAGGAAGGCTTCTGGAAGAAGGTAAGAGAAATCTGCACAAAGAACGATATCGTTCTTATCATCGACGACGTTCGCGCAGGCTTCCGTCTTGACCTTGCAGGCTCCGACCATTACTTCGGCTTCGAGGCTGACCTTATCTGCTTCTGTAAGGCTCTTGCTAACGGCTACAATATGTCAGCTATCTGCGGTAAGGAATTCCTTAAGAATGCAAT
This sequence comes from Acutalibacteraceae bacterium, assembly GCA_045658745.1. Lineage (GTDB taxonomy): Bacteria > Bacillota > Clostridia > Oscillospirales > Acutalibacteraceae > UBA6857. The sequence continues at coordinate 10,228 of JAZOVO010000035.1, forward strand.
GAGCTCACTTGCATACACAGGCTCATACTGGCTTTCAGCAGTTCCCTTTGCAGCTTGTATTGCAAACATCAACAAGATGAAGGAGCTTGACGTTCCCAAGATGTTCAAGGAAAAGGGCGAAAAGCTTTGCAACGGTCTTGTTAAGGCAGGTGCCGAGCACGGCTTCAATCTTATCGCTTCAGGTCCTGCAGCTCTCTTTTATTTGAGAATTGCAAACGATGACAGTATGCTTCTCCATCAGGAGTGGATTGCTGAAATGGTTGCAAGAGGCATCTTCCTTGCTTCTCACCACAACCACTTCATCAATGCTGCTCTTTCCGATAAGGATATCAAGCACACAATCGCTGTTGCTGAGGAATGCTTCGGTATCGTAGCAAAGAATCACCCCGAGCTTTTCAGATAATTTAAGCTGAGCTTTAAAAAGTAAAATCCCCCCACAGGCAATGCTTGCGAGCATTGCTTGACTGGAGAGAAAATATTATATTAAATTGGAGGAAAACATTATGCCACTTTCAAAACAGGAATGGCTTGCCCTTGAAAAGAAGGCTTTCGAGCTTCGTAAGCTTACAGTTCAGACAACTGTTTGGGCAGGCAGCGGACATTTCGGCGGCGGTATGAGCGTTATGGATCTTCTTACCGTTCTCTATCACAAGTACCTTAACATCAAGGTTGAGGATCCCAAGTGGGAGGACAGAGACCGCTTCATCCTTTCAAAGGGTCACGCAGCTATTGCTTATGCTCCCGTGCTCTGCGATAAGGGCTTCAACGACGTTGAAATGCTTAAGTCATTTAACCTTTCAGGCTCAAAGATGGGTATGCACCTTGACTCAAACAAGGTTGTAGGTGTTGACGCATCAACAGGCTCACTCGGTCACGGTCCCTCAATCGCAGCAGGTACTGCACTTGCAGCAAGACTTATGGGCAAGGATTATCTTACATACGTAGTTACCGGTGACGGTGAGCTCGGTGAAGGCTCATGCTGGGAAGGCTTTATGGCAATGAATCATTATGAGCTTTCCAACTGCATCGTATTTATCGACAGAAACCACAACATGATTGACGGTAACACAGAAGACATCAAGAAGCTTGAGCCTCTCGCTGACAAAATGACAGCTTTCGGCTTCAACACAATTGTTGTTGACGGTAACAACATCGGCGAGCTTTGCAACGCTATTGATGTAGCTATTGAGCGTTCAAAGGAAAAGTGCGCACCCACATGTATTCTTATGGATACAAAGAAGGGCGCAGGTATCAAGTCAATCGAAGGCGATTATACATGGCACTACGGTGCAATTGACGATGCCAAATTTGAACAGTTCAACAAAGAGCTTGAAGAAGATTACAAGGCACGTTGCGCTCGCGCAGAAAAGGAGGGCAAATAATTATGGCAGGCGGATTTGTTTATACAGCAGTTGACCAGACTGAAATTTCCACAGCTGAAATTTACGGCAAGGCTCTTGCTGACATTATTTTAAAGGATCCCAAGGTTGTTGCTATCACAGCTGACCTTGCAAAGTCAACAAAGCTCGGCGACGTTCTCAAGGTTTGCCCCGAAAGAGTTATCAACGTTGGTATCGCAGAACAGGATATGTTCGGTGTTGCTGCAGGTATGGCAAGAGCAGGTATGATTCCTTTCCTTTCAGGCTTCTCTGCTTTCACATCAATGCGTGCTTGTGACCAGCTTCACACAGACATCTGCTATCAGAATGTAAACGCTAAGATTATTGCTACTCATTCAGGTACATCCTTCGGTCAGGCGGGTTCAACTCACCACGCTATCACTGACCTTGCAATCACAAGAGCAATGCCCAACCTTACAGTTATCGTTCCTGCTGACGGCTTTGAAACAGCTAATGCTGTTAACGCAGCTTATGATAACTTCGGTCCCTACTACATCCGTATCAACCGTGGCTTTGACCGTGTTCTTTATGAAAATCAGGACTACGGCTTTGAAGTAGGTAAGGCTGTTGAAGTTCACGAGGGTTCAGATATCACAGTTATTGCTTGCGGTTCCTGTGTATTCCAGGCTCGTGAGGCTGCCAAGTTCCTCAAGAATTCAGACGGACTCAGCGTTCGCGTTCTTAATATGCACACAATCAGCCCCATCGACGTTGAGGCTATCCAGAAAGCAATTTCTGACACAAGAAGAATTATTACAGTTGAAGACCACCTTGTTACAGGCGGCTTAGGCTCAGCAGTTGCTGAGGGTATGGCTCAGTACGGTAAGGGCTGGGCATTCAAGATGCTCGGCCACAAGAGCTTTGCTATGATCGGTCTTCAGGAAGACATTATGTCTGATGCCGGCATTGACTCTAACGGGATCATCGCAGCAGTTCGTGAAACAATGAATGCAGACTTTGAAGAAGACGATAACTGGGACGACGAGTTCTAATATTATTACAAGGAGGCAAACGATATGGCTCACACTAAAGAAGCCTTATATTCAAACAAAATCTTTCTCAACGCTGCTTTGCCGCTTGTAAAGGTTATTGCAAACGATGTTCCCTCCCTTAAGAAGAAGTTTGAAAATGCTCATGCAGTTATCCAGGTAAGCTGTCTTGATCCTGAGGTTGAAGGCGGCAAGGTTGGTATGCACTTTGTTGTAAACAGCGGTGAATGGCTTGTTCACACCTGCCTTACAGAGGATCCCCACATTGAGCTTGAATTCAAGAGTGTTGAAGCTCTCAACGATTTCTTTAAGGGTAACATTTCACTCGGCGGTATCCCCAAGATTAAGGGTCTCAAATATGCAGGAACACTTGTTTCCTTCGTAATGGTACTTCTTAAGATGGCTGACCTTCTCGGTGCTACGGAGCCCCCGAAGGATGAAGAAACAAAGGAGCTTCTTGTAAAGTGCTACTTCTATCTTCTTTCAAGTGGTATCAGCCAGCTTAACAAGATGGGACATCCCGAAATCAAGGATTGGACTACAAAGAGTCCCGACCGTGTTTATGCTTTTGCCGTTGACAACTATCCTCAGGTTTCAGCTTTCATCAGAATCAAGGCAGGTAAGTCAAGAGCAGGCCGTGGCGAATACAAGAGAGCAATGCCTTTCTTTACTCTCCGCTTCAACAACCTTGACAGCGCACTCGGTATTCTTATGAGCATTGATGATATGCTTGAGGCTACAAAGGCTGGCCGTCTTGTTATGGATGGCGGTCCTGAGTTCGGTGCACAGATCGGTGGATTTATGCTTGAGATTGGTGCTCTTGCAAAATAAAAGCATATACTATTATATATAGTATAAAAAAGCAAAGTTCTTTTGGTTACTTTTCTTACAAGAAAAGTAACGCCCCGCGGCGAGCGGAAAGAACAATATAATAAGTAAAGACCTTACAGTTTGAAATGGCTGTAAGGTCTTTTTTTGCAACAAATCAATTACGAATTTATTACATTTATAACACTATTATTGTATATTGAATTGCTTATTGTTATAATTAAAAGTAAGAAAGGCGGTGTCAGTATGAAAAA
>JAZOVO010000036.1:0-11278 GCA_045658745.1 Acutalibacteraceae bacterium
GGCATCCCTGACTACTGACTACTGACTACTCGGCCCTTGGCCCTTGACCCTCAGCCCTCACCCCCTCGGTCGCACCCGCAGCTCTCCCTCTCTCATCTCCCCGACATACTCACCGCCGCTTTTGATGCTTCCCTCAAGTATCATACTTGACAGCGGGTCTTCAATAAGCCTGCGGATTGCCCTTTTAAGGGGTCTTGCACCGTAAATCGGGTCGAAGCCCTCCTCGGCAATTTTCTCGGCAACCTCATCGGTAAAGGTCAGAGTGATTTCCTGCTCCCTGAGGCGGTCTGTAAGCTCGCCGAGGAGCTTTTTGGTGATAAGGAGAATTTCTTCTTTTCTGAGCTGACGGAAAACAATAATCTCATCAAGGCGGTTGATGAATTCGGGGCGGAAGGACTTTTTCAGCTCCTTCATCACGGCGTTTTCAATTCTCTTGTCGGTGTCGTCGGAGCTTTCGTTTTTCGTAAAGCCGATGGCTTTATCCTCACCTGCAATGAGCTTTGCGCCGAGGTTTGAGGTCATAATTATCACCGTGTTGCGGAAATCCACCCGCCGTCCCTGACTGTCGGTGAGGATGCCGTCGTCGAGAATCTGAAGCAGCATATTGAAAACATCGGGGTGTGCCTTTTCAATCTCGTCAAAAAGGATTACGCTGTAGGGCTTGCGCCGTACCTTTTCCGTAAGCTGACCGCCCTCGTCGTAGCCTACATAGCCGGGGGGAGAGCCGACAAGGCGCGAGGCGTTGTGCTTTTCCATAAACTCACTCATATCAAAGCGTATCATAGCATCCTCCGAGCCGAAAACCGCAAGGGAGAGTGCCTTGCAAAGCTCGGTTTTGCCTACACCCGTAGGGCCGAGGAAAACAAATGACCCCATAGGCTTTTTCGGGTCGCGCAGACCGCTTCTGCCACGGCGTAAGGCTCGGGCAACGGCGGAAACTGCCTTATCCTGCCCGATGACACGCTCGTGCAATACCTCCTCCATTTTAAGAAGTCTTTCGCTTTCCTCTTTTGTGATTTCCGTCACGGGAATACCCGTCCAGCCTGAAATTATCTCGCAGATTTCCCTTGCACCGACGCTTCCCTTTTCCTTTGCGTTTTCTTCCTTCCAGCGGGTGCGGGAAGCGGTTATCTGACTCATAAGCTCCTTTTCTCTGTCACGAAGGGATGCCGCCTTTTCAAAGTCCTGACCGTCAACGGCAGCGGTCTTTTCCTTGGTGATTTCCTTGAGCCTTTCCTCAAGCTCCTTGATTTCGTCGGGGGTGGTGAAGCTTCTGAGTCTCACGCGGGAAGCGGCCTCATCAATAAGGTCAATCGCCTTGTCGGGCAGGTAGCGGTCGCTGATATACCTTGCGGAAAGCCTGACGGCGGCAGCGATTGCCTCGTCGGTGATTTTTACCTTGTGGTGAGCCTCGTAGCGGTCACGAAGCCCCTTGAGAATTTCCGCCGCCTCGTTTTCTGACGGCTCGCCGACCTTTATGGGCTGAAAGCGCCTTTCGAGGGCAGAGTCCTTTTCGATGAACTTGCGGTATTCACTCAGGGTAGTCGCACCGATAAGCTGAATCTCGCCCCTTGCAAGGGTGGGCTTGAGAATATTTGCGGCATCCACCGCACCCTCTGCTGAGCCCGTACCGATAAGATTATGCACCTCGTCGATGAAAAGGATGACGTCCCGTGCCTTTATAACCTCGTCAATGCACGCCTTGATTCTTTCTTCAAAGTCACCGCGGTACTTTGTCCCCGCCACCATACCCGTAAGGTCAAGGGTGACAAGGCGCTTATCCTTGAGGATTTCGGGCACATCTCCCGAGAAAATCTTCAGCGCGAGTCCCTCTGCAATTGCGGTCTTGCCAACGCCGGGCTCACCGATAAGGCAGGGGTTGTTTTTTGTCCGGCGGGAGAGAATCTGAATAACGCGCTCGATTTCCTTTTCTCTGCCGATGACGGGGTCAATCTCGTTTTTCTGCGCCTTAGCCGTTAAATCCTGACCGTATTTGTCAAGAGACGGCGTTGAGCTTTTGCCGTTTTTCTGCCGCCGTGAAAGGGGAGTTATGCTTCCCTGAGAGGCTCTGCCGCCGTTTGAGATTTCGTCAAGCAGAAGGGGCAGGGAAACGCCGAAAGACTTGAGAATTTCACCCGCCGAGGACTCATCCTGACTTAAAAGGGACTTGAAAAGATGCTCCGTGCCGACATAGCCCGAGCTTTCCGAGGCGGCAAGGGAAAGGGACTTTTCGATTATGTTTTTCGTCCTCGGCGTAAAGTCCGAGGGGGTCAGCACCGTGGGAATACCCGTGCCGATGGCTTTTTTTACGGCATTCTGCACACCGACGGCAGTGACTCCGCGGGAGGAAAATGAGGACTGAATGCTGCCCGATTCCTCGAATAAAAGCGCCGTCAGCAGATGCTCCGAGCCTATATAGGTGTGCCCCATATCCTCGGCAATTTCAATTGCGCGGTTGAGGGCACGGTTTGCTTTTTCTGTAAAGCCTGTGAATTTGTACATTTATATCAACTCCTTGTTTATAGTTAGGTATGATCTGAGGGCCGAGGGCCAAGGGCCAAGGGCCGAGTGGCGGAAGGGTGGTCGGTGTAGGGGCGCATTGCGCGTCCGCGGTGTAGCGCCGACCAATGGTCGGCTATAAAACACATCGCCTGACCGTGCCGCCGACTCGGCGGCGCTACATCGTGTGTCAAAAAAACAAAAACGGCAAGGGAAATTATCCTTTGCCGTTCCTTATATTTCGGGCGGCAGATTGCCGCCCCTACAATTTTGCATTTTGCATTTTACATTTTGCATTTAATGCAGCACTTCCCTTATCCTCTTGGCTCTGAGAATATCTCTCTCGTCGCGGGAAAGGTCAGCACCCTCTGCCTTGCGGAGAGTTGCGGGCATAAGCAGAATGTTCATCGAGGCAAGCTCTTCCATCGGTACATCGATGATTTTTTCCTCTGCGCCCATAAGCACAAGGGATGTAAGCCCTACAAGCTCCTTTGAGGTCAGCTTGTAGGCGCTCTGGAGAACACCCTTTGCGCGGTAGATTTTGTCAATAAACTCGCTGTCTGCGACCACAAGCTTACGTGCCTGCTTTTCCTCTGCGATAATCTGCATTGCGATTGAGCCGAGGTTCTGTAAGGCGGCTTCCTCGCTGATGCCCAGGGTCACCTGATTGCTTAAAAGGAAGATGTCACCTGCGGCCTCGACGCCCTCGCTGTAGCAGCCGCGAAGGGTAAGACCGAGCTTTGCAACGGTGGAGGAAAGCCTTCTCATTGCACCCTTGCGGACAAGGGCGGGAAGGTGGAGCATAACGGAGGCGCGCATACCCGTGCCGAGGTTTGTGGGGCATTGGGTAAGGTAGCCGAGCTTTTCGCTGAAGGCATAGTTGAGCTTCTGCTCAATTGCCTTGTCGATTTTCTCTGCCTTTTCAAAAGCCTCCTTCTGTGAAAGACCGGGGAGAACAACCTGAATTCGGATGTGATCCTCCTCTGAGAGCATAATGCTGACTTCCTCGTCGTCGCTCTGCAAAAGGGCTCTGCCCGTTGAGTCGTAGGCAAATTCGGGGCTGATGAGGTGCTTTTCCGCAAGGGAAACGGCATCATTACGGGAAAGCTCCTCCATATCAATAAAGTTAAGCTTGATTTCAGTATAATCCGAAAGTGCATTTTTTACACATTCGGCAACCTGTTTTTTGCCGTCGCGGTCAAGTCTTACGGGGAAGGGGAAGTCCTCAAGGTTACGTGCAAGGCGGACTCTTGTGCTTAAAACAATGTCGCCGTGCTCACCGAGTGTTGTGTACCAGCTCATCTTATTCTGCCTCCTTTAACTTCTTTATCTCGTCGCGGATGACGGCGGCTCTTTCAAAATTCTGCTCTTCAATTGCCTTCTGCATTTCCTTCTGCAGGTCTGCAATTTTCTCCTCAGCGGTTTTTTCCCTTGCGGTCACCTTTGTGCCGTGAATTTCGGGAATTTTGCCCTGATGCTTTGCCTTGCCGTGGATGCGCTGGATTGAGGGGAGAAGCTTCTGGTAAAATTTCTCGTAGCAGTCTGCACAGCCGACCTTACCTGTTTTGATGATGTCGTCAAAGCAGGAGCCGCATTTTTCGCAGCGGTCAAGCTGTCTTTCTCCGAGGGAGAAGACGCTGTCTCCGAAGAAGGATGAGAATATTCCCGGAAGGTTTAAAGAGAAGTCGTCGAAAAATCCGCCGACGCCGAGGCTTTCGGCGCAGCTATGGCAAAAGTGGTTTTCTGTTGCCTCGCCGTTGATTACGTGCTTGATGTGGGTTGTTGCTTCATTTTTCTTACAGTTCTGACATAACATAATGTTCACCTCATTCTTATATTTGGGGGCGTGCGGGATGCATCGCCCGTTGAGTTTTTTGTTTTTTGCGGTTGTTATTTTCGCGTAGGGGACGCCCCGCGTGGCGTACCGAATATCCTCCGCGGTTGCTTTTTTTCACCTTCTACTGCCTAATGCCGTATGCTTTATGATGGCGGTATGGTTAAACCGTAGGGCAGGGGCTTGCTCCTGCCGCAAGAAATTGTTATTTTACCCTCCGCGGATATTTCTTTTAAGTTCTACCCGCTCAAGCCGCGGGGGCTGTTACTTTGCCCGGAGCGGCAAAGTAACCAAAGCGCTCTTAAGTCCGTCGAGGAGGTCCGCAGTGGCGGTGAATTTTTCCGCATCTGCCGCAGTTAAATTCACATTGTTTCTCCCCTCATCCCGCCGCCGTAGTTCTTGCAACGTCCCCACTAACGGAAAAATTCACATTACTACTGCTCTATGCGAGGGTAAAGCTCACGGACAAATCTATTTAAAAATCAGTTCTACCAATGAGTCCGCTACGTCCGACGAGTTTATCAAAATCCGCAATCGTCTAATTTTCCGCCACCTCTTTAACCACCGTGTACCCGACAGTCGCAATCCGCTCCGCGGGTTATTTTAACTTCATCCGTCCTCCAAGGTTGTACGGGCGGACGTGGGTTGAATGAGTGGATGTGGGTTGTACACTTGCCTCTCCCTATGGGAGAGGTGGCAATGCGGAGCATTGACGGAGAGGGCTTACAATTCGGAGCGAAGCGACCGATAATTTTGCATTTTGCATTTTGCATTTTGCATTTCAACCGCCGTCAGGCGTTCCCTGACTACTGGCTACTGACTACTTACTGCTCGTCAAAAGCATATTCTTGAAAATCCCCGCCCGTATTCCGTCGCGATATTCATAGGGGAGTACCCTTAAAACGCTGTCGCCCGTAGCGGCAAGTATCATTTCTGCATCGTGCTCGGTGATAAGTCCGTGGTAGATTAAATTCACAAGATAGTTTTTTACCGTGGCCTCGTCAATTCTCTGACCGACCGAGGAAAGCACCTCGTCAAAGAGGCTGTTTTTATTGTAGCTTATTCTCGAGATTCTTATACATCCTCCGCCGCCGCGTCTGCTTTCGACGATGAAGCCCCTTTCGGGAGTGAAGCGGGAGGAGAGGACGTAGTTTATCTGACTGGGGACACAGCCGAGGTCCTGAGCCAGAAGATTACGCTGAAATTCAATCTCGCTTTTTTCCTCGAGCATATTGAAGATCATATCTGCAATTGTGTTGGATAAGTTCAAGGCTGTCACCTCCTTGTTTGATTTTGACTAACTTTGACCTTTGATTATATTATAGCCGATTTTTCTGACCTTGCAAAGGTCAATAAAGGTCAAAAATATGGCTTGATTTTTGATTTTCTCCGTTTTTCTTTGATTTTTGCCGATTTTCTCATAAAAATGAAAAATTTGACTTTTTCTGACCTTTGAAAGAAAATCTGATCTTTCTATTGACAAAGGCGAAAATCCGTCCTAAAATATTATTACAAGGGAACAAATGTTTGTATTTGTTACCCTTGTTTTTATATATACGGGGCAGTAAACGCCCGAATGAAAATATGATGAAAAAGGATGATTTATACTTATATGAAAACATTTTTATTGCTTCACGAGTTTCGGGACAGCTTCAATATGCTGTCCGACGAGGAAGCGGGACAGCTTATAAAGGCTATTTTTACTTACGAAACAAAGGGTGAGGAGCCTTGCTTTGATGACAGAGCAATGACTATGGCGTTTTCGAACATCCGACGGTTTCTCGATTCAAGCCGTGAAAATTATCAAAAGGTATGCAAGCAACGTTCAGAATATGCAAAAAAGCGTTGGGAGAAGCAGGAGGAGAAGAAAAGGGCAGAAAAAGAAAAAGCAGAAGCGGAAGATGCTCGAGCATACTTAAGCATGCTTAAGCATGCTCAAGCAGGTAATAATAATGATAATATAAATGATAATGTTAAAATTAATGATAATGATAATGTGAATGTTAAAACAAATACCAATTATAATACTGCTGTCGGTTTTCCTGCACCTGCGGTGCAAGGCACGGCAGGTGACATACATACACACAAAAGCACCTACGGTGAATTTAAAAATGTTTTTCTCAGTCCCGAGGAGCATAAGCGGCTGACGGAACGCTTTCCCGATGCACAAAGCCGTATAGAATCTCTTTCAGCTTATATGAAGTCAACGGGTAAAACCTACCTTGACCATTACGCCCAGCTTATCAACTGGCATCCCTACGGCAGCGCACCCTCGGCAAAGGGCGAAGCAGCAACAAAAAAGCCGCCCGGTGAAAGGCGGGAGCCCACCTTTGACGTGAGCGCATTTACAAAAAAGGCGGTGGGGATAAAGTATGTACCGCCGGAGGAGGGGTAGAAGAAATGCAAAATGCAGAATTGCGGTCGCGGGAGAGTCTTTACATAGCTTTAAGTTGTTTCCCGCAGAAAAAAGTTTGATGTAAATTTAAAAGAGTAAATTATAATTTTTTTGTACCTTGGCGGTGTACTTGTTCGGTTTTGCGCAGACTTTACACGGATACAATCGGAGCGAAGCGACCATTAATTTTGCATTCTGCATTAAAAAAACGCCCCGAAGGGCGTTTTATCAATCGGGATATCCGTTGGGGTTTGTGCTCTGCCATCTCCAGGAGTCGGCGCACATCTCCTCAATGCCTCTCTCTGCCTTCCAGCCGAGCTCTGCCTGAGCCTTTGAGGGATCGGAATAGCAGGTTGCAATGTCACCGGGACGGCGGGGTGCAATCTTGTAGTTGATTGTAACGCCGCTTGCCTTTTCAAAGGCCTTTACAACGTCAAGCACGCTGTAGCCAGTACCCGTGCCGAGGTTGTAGATGTCAAGTCCGGGCTGAGCGAGTGCTCTGCCGAGAGCCTTTACATGGCCGAGGGCAAGGTCAACAACGTGGATGTAGTCTCTTACGCCCGTGCCGTCGTGGGTGTCATAGTCGTCACCGAAAACGCCGAGACACTCGCGCTTGCCGATAGCAACCTGAGTGATGTAGGGCATAAGGTTGTTGGGAATACCGTTGGGATCCTCACCGATTCTGCCCGACTTGTGAGCGCCGATGGGGTTGAAGTAACGGAGAATAGAAATTGACCATTCGTTGTCTGACTTGAAAAGGTCGGAGAGAATGATTTCAATCATATACTTTGTTGTGCCGTAGGGGTTTGTTGTACCGCCGGTCACCATTGTCTCCTTAAGGGGAGAGATGTTGTTGCTGCCGTAAACTGTTGCAGAGGAGCTGAAAACGATTTTCTTACAGCCGTGTTCCTTCATAACCTCGCAAAGGCATACTGTGCCCGCAATGTTGTTATCGTAATATTCAAGGGGCTTTACGCAGGATTCACCAACAGCCTTGAGACCTGCAAAGTGAATAACCGCGTCGATTTTTTCAGTCTTGAAAATTTTGTCAAGACCCTCCTTGTCGCGGATATCGCATTCGTAGAAGGCAAATTCCTTTCCGCTTAATTCCGCAATACGTCTGAGTGATTCGCGCTTGCTGTTGTAGAAGTTGTCCACAATAACAATTTCGTAGCCCGCATTGAGAAGCTCAATACAGGTGTGTGAGCCGATATAGCCGGCACCGCCCGTTACAAGAATTGACATTATCCTTCACCTCGTTTATAATATATAAAAGTGTACTCTTGAATTATACAACGGTTAAGCGTAAAATGCAAGAGTTATTTTGAAGTAGTCAGTAGTCAGTAGTCAGTAGTCAAGGGACGCCTGACGGCGTAGGGGCGGATATCATCCGCCCGCCCTACGGTTTAACGAAACGGTTGGGAATAGCTTAGCGTCGCCCCGTGGGCGACCGGCCGCCGACGTGGCGGCGCTACAATGCGGACACGGCAATGGGTGTCCCTACGGTAGTCATATAACCACATCTACTCATTCAACCCACGTCTGTCTGTAGAACCTCGGAGGACGGATGAAGCTGAAAGCACCCGCGTCAGCGGATTGCGAATGTCGGGTACACGGTAGTTGAAATAACACGAGAAAATTAGACGATTGCGGATTTTAATAAATACGATGGACGTAGCGGACTCAATGGTAGAACTGATTTTTAAATAGAGTTGTACGTGAGCTTTACCCTCGCATAGAGCAGTAGTAATGTGAATTTTTCCGTCAGAATCGAGTGCGATTACTACGGTGGTACGATGAGATGAGAAGTCTTGCCTTTACGACCACGGCAGCTACGGAAAAATTCACTGACACTGCGGACCTCTTCGTACAACCTAAGCGCGTTTTTGCTTACTTTTGTCGCAACCGACAAAAGTAAGTGCCCCGCGGCATGAGCGGGTAGAATGTGAAAGTAATAACCGCGGAAAATAAAAAAGCGACAAGCCGCCCATTGGGCGGCGCTACAATGTAATCTCTGCTCGCAGGGACTCCCTCTGCGTTCCCGAATAAACAATCCAACGAAAGGATAATATACAATGAAAAATCTATCTGATATTTCCGTAATCCGCGACGTTATGGAGCGTCACGGTATGAGCTTTTCCAAGGCTCTCGGTCAGAATTTCCTGATAAATCCCTCGGTCTGCCCGAGAATGGCAGATATGTGCGGTGCCGATGAAAATACGGGCGTAATTGAAATCGGTGCGGGTGTAGGTGTTCTCACCGCCGAGCTTGCCAAAAGGGCAAAAAAGGTTGTCTGCGTGGAGCTTGACTCAAGACTCCTTCCCGTCCTCGACGAGACCCTCGCCGACTTTGATAATATTGAAATCATCAACGCCGACGTTATTAAAACCGACCTTCACAAGCTCATTGAAGAAAAATTCAGCGGTATGAAGGTGGTTGTGTGTGCAAACCTGCCCTACTATATCACCTCACCGATTATCACAATGCTCCTTGAGGAAAAGCTTCCCATAGAGGCTATCACCGTAATGATTCAGAAGGAGGCGGCAGACCGCTTCTGCACCCCCGTAGGCTCAAGGGATTCGGGCGCAATTACCGTTTGTACGAATTACTACGCTACGGCAAAGCAGCTTTTTCAGGTGTCCCGCGGCTCCTTTATGCCCGCGCCCAACGTTGACAGCACAGTTATCCGCCTTGATATAAGACCCGAGCCCGCCGTTAAGGTAAGCGACGAGAAAAAGTTTTTCCAGATGGTAAGAGGTGCATTTTCACAGAGAAGAAAAACTGCCGTCAACTCAATAAGCTCCGCAATGGGTATCCCCAAGGCTGAGATTATCGAGGCGCTGCAGAAGTCCGATTTAAGCGAAACGGTCAGAGCCGAAAAGCTTACAATGGATGACCTTGCAAGGCTGTTTGAGAATTTGTTTGACGGTGAATGAAAATGAAAAGTCTGCTTAACCTTTTTTTTACCATTCCCGCCAAAATTATCATATCGTTGATTTTTTTCGTGCTGTCTGTTGTTATTGCAGACTGTCAGGTTGAATACTTCTCCCTTTTCAATCAGGATAACGAAAGCTTCGTAAATGCTATAACTCAGGTTGATAATTTTGACTATGAAACCTCACGTTATTACAAAAATTCCGTAAGGGATACCGTTGAGAGCATAACTCTTCTTTGTATGGAGTACAGCGATATTTTTGAGGGTGAGGCTGACGCGACGGAGCTTCTCAGCCACTATAACAGCATCGGTGACACGGCTTTTCCCCGCGCCTATGAGCAGCTTTCGGCGATGAAGGGCTTACACTTTGCACTTGTAAATCATAACAGTAAAAAAATATATTCCGATATTGCCGAAATCAACGGACTCGATTCGTCAAGTAATATCCGTAATTATTTCGGTGAGACAAGCAGGGGACTGCTTATAGCGCGAAGCTGTAAAAATCCTTATTTCGCAACGGATGCCTTTATTGATTTTGCCGAGGACATAAGAGCCTGCGCCGAAAAATATGACGGGGACTTTGACCTTTACATAAGCTTCGGCGACGAGGAAATCCGCAGGGAGAATGAGGCGCGCTGTGAAAGGCTTCATTTTGAAATGAGGGGCAGAATCGAAAAGCTCAACGACAAGGTTGTTCTTCACGGTATTCTTATCTGCTTCTTCGGTGCGATACTTCTGACGGTGACGGGCAAGCAGGAGCTTAAGGGTAAAACCTACGGCACGATAATGAACCGTCTGCCCAACGATATGCTTCTTCTGATTTACGCAACGGTGCTTGTGTGCCTTTCGTCCCTTTACCGCACGGCACTTGATATGCTTCTCAGCCACGGTAACGAGCTTGATACCTTCTGGTTTACCCGCACCGAGGATTTTTACACCAACAGAATAAAATTCTGCATCGTTATCTTCTTATGCGCGGGACTCAATCTGCTTTGCATTTTAAAGCGTCAGTACAAAATGGGAATGCTTTTTAAAAACACCTATATTTATCCTTACATTGAGGGCATCAGAAGGCTGAAAAAAAGCAGACAGACCCCCGATGAGGGCAAAAAATAAGATAAAAAAGTAAAGCAAAAACCTTTACGGCTGAAAAAATGCTGTAAAGGTTTTTGCTTTACTATGTGGAAAACTACGTGCAAAATGTGAGTTTGTGCGGAATTTTCCACAGAAATGCGGGTTTTCTTCACAAAAATAGGAGCAGAAATGTAAAGTTTTCAACTTTACTGACAGGTTTTTCAACATTTTTATTCAACATCTGTGTGGAAAGAGTAGTCAGGGGAGCAGGGCCGAGTGGAGGGAAGGCGTTTCCCGACTACTGACTACTGGCTACTCTACAACATCCGTCCTCCAAGGTTGTACAGACGGACGTGGGTTGAATGAGTTTCCGTAGGGACACGGCTTGCCGTGTCCGTTTACAATTCGGAGCGAAGCGATCATCAATATTTGTCCTGCAAGGACAAATACATCATTCCGCCCTGGCGGAGCATCATTTGCCGAAAGGCAAGCATCATATCCGCATAGCGGATACATCATCGCCGCAAAGCGGTAACCCTGA
>JAZOVO010000037.1:0-5785 GCA_045658745.1 Acutalibacteraceae bacterium
TTCCTAAGACCGCTTGGCCTCCGACTTCTTGACCAAAACTTTACTTTCTTTTTTACTTTATCTCTTCAAAATCACTTGCAGGATGCTTACAAAGAGGACAAGTAAAATCCTCAGGCAGGCTCTCGCCCTCATAAACATAACCGCAGATTTTACATACAAAGCCCTTTTTCTTTTCCTTCTGCGGCTTCGGCTTCACGTTCTGCTGATAATAGCTGTAGGTCATTGTTTCCTTATCGTTGAGAACTCCCGCATCTGTAACATCACAGATAAAAAGCCCGTGAGTGCCCATATCAACATACTGCTGAACCTCAAGGCAAAGGAAAGCATTTATATTTTCAAAAAGCACCTGCAAGCCGTTCTGAGCCTTGCCGGATTTCACATCCTTGAACTTGTCTGCCGTTCTTCCGCTCTGAAAGCCGAAATTCTGAAATACGAAAAACGGTGCATCGGTGTTAAGAATGTTGACATTCATCTTTTTCGTTTCAAGAATCACATCGTGAGAATAATTCTGCTTGTTGATTGCAACTGCAACAGTTTTAGGCGTGCTTGTCAGCTGAATAACGGAATTGACAATAAGACCGTTATCCTTGTTGCCGTCATTGCAGGTCACAACATAAAGTCCGTAACCGATTTTAAACAGAGCCTTATCCATATCGTTCATTTTTGTGCCTCCTTATTATATCATTATTGGCAAAGCTCGGCCGCAAGCTTACTCAATTGTTCTTTGTTTTCTTCAGTGATTTCCGATTTGATTGTTACTGTATTTTCACAGAAGGTTATGCTCTTTGACTGCTCCAGCATTGCCCTCATATTTTTTGCCGAGGTGGGCGCCCATGAGCCGTTTTCAATAAAGGCAACAGTTCTTTTCTGATAATTTCTCTCAGTCAGCCCGTCAATAAACTCCTTCATACAGGGAAAAAGACCGTTATTATAGGTTGTGCCTGCAAGAACAAGTTTACTGTATCTGAAAGCGGCCGCAATTGCCGCTGATTTATCAGCCCTTGCAAGGTCAAAGGTCTCAACCCTGACATTCTCGGGAATATATGTGTCGCAAAGCACCTTTACCGCCTTCGCCGTATGACCGTAAACCGAGTTATAGGCAACAACAATGCCTTCCTCTTCAGGCTCGTAGGATGACCATGTGTCATAAAGCTTTATATAATGAGCAAGATTTTCCTTAAGAGCAGGGCCGTGAAGAGGCGCGATAATCTCTATAGGCAAGCTTGCCGCTTTTTTAAGCACGGACTGTACCTGCATGCCATATTTACCCACAATGCCGATATAATAACGTCTTGCCTCATCCTCCCAGGGGATGTCAGCATCCCACGTACCGAAGCGGCCGAAGGCATCGGCGGAAAAGAGCACCTTATCCTTACTGTCATAGGTCATCATAACCTCAGGCCAATGCACCATAGGAGCAAAAACGAAGGTAAGCGTGTGACTGCCGAGAGCAAGACTCTCACCGTTTTCAACGATAACCCGTCTGTCCTCGTAGCCTTCACCGAAAAACTGCTCAATCATTTTTATTGTTTTAGCGTTGCAGACAACCCTTGCTTCGGGATATTTTTCAAGAAAGGCTGCAATATTAGCGCTGTGGTCGGGCTCCATATGCTGAACAACAAGGTAGTCGGGCTTGCGTGAGCCGAGAGCCCCTTCAAGGTTACCGAGCCACTCTTTGGTAAAGGAGGCATCAACGGTATCCATTACGGCAACCTTTTCGTCGAGGATAACATAGGAGTTATAGCTCATACCCTGCGGCACTCCGTACTGTCCCTCGAAAAGGTCAATTTTTGTGTCATTGACGCCGATATATATAATGTCGTTGCTTATTTTCATAAGGCATTTCTGTCCTTTCTTTATGTAATAGTTTACCCGTTAAATATAGCATAATTTTGCCTTTTATGTCAACGGTAGGAAGAAATTTACAGTTGAGAGGGAGGGAGAAAATTTAAAGTTCTTTTGGTTACTTTTCTTACAAGAAAAGTGCCGTCCCGCGGCGAGCGAATTAACAAAATATTTCACAAAAAACAAGCACGAAAATTAATCCGCACCTGTTTCTTCACTACTAATCAAAGCTATTATTCACACAACTACCACAGCCACTTTCTCGTACCCTTTTGTGCTATCTGACCGTATTGACAAACAAACTTTACCCTTTTTCCCTTTTCGTTATAGGCAAATACGGGGTCATAGTTTGTCGGTGCTTTTTCATAATTCTTACGGTAGTAAATATATCTCCATTCTCCGTCCTCGTGCTCGTAAGGCTCGCAAACGCTATCTGAGGGACGGAAAGCTTTATAATGCTCCACAGTTTCACGGAAGCTTTCTTCATCCAAAGGAATTTCGATATAAATGCTTGTAAATGGTGGCTCGTGCCATACACCGTATTCCTTGTAAAAATAATCGTATTTTATCCCTTCAACATTGGGTAACTCCTCGGGTAAAAATTCCAAAAGAACATCCTTTGCTTCGGCCGCATCGATTACCATGTAATTTTCCGTATCTGTTGTGTGTGATACAACATGACCCTCCGGATGAGACATACTGGCAAGAAAAGCCGTTGCAAATGTAAAATAAGTACAGTACGCACAAACAGCCACAATTAAAACAGAAATAACGGTCTTGATTTTTTGCTTTTTCCTTGAGCGAAAACTATTTTTTCTGTTGAGCAAAACAACGGCAATCGGCAACAAAACTGCCAGGACGAAACAAATTATTTCGTGCAAACAACCTGTTGAATAATAAGGATAAAGATAGGACTCTATATACCGTATTTCTACACGCAGAATCGGTATACTGCATAGCCCCGCAAACACCAACCCCGCAACACCCAGACCAAATAACAGCTTTCTGATAAACTTCTGCAGGGGTGTCGGCTCACTATCCTCGACAGGAAGAAGCTTTTCTTCAACAACAGGCCTTTCAAGGCTCTGACTTATCTGTTCGGGACTTAATTCCTCGCAGGAAAGAAGGGGCGTAAGGCAGGCAACTATTTCACTGTCCGTTTCAATTCTTTGTTTTGTGCTGTCGATAAACTCCCGCAAAACCTCCCGGCTTTTTTCAGGCTCAGACTGCATAAGCTTTATCTGTGAAATTGAAAATCCGGCCTTCCTTAAAACAGAAATGCTTTTAAGCTTCTCCACATCCTCGTCGGAAAACTCAATGTTACGCCTTCCCGAATAGGATTCATTGACATTGGGTGCAACCAGACCGTTTTCGATATATAATCTTATTGCTCTTTCCGTAAGCTCCGTTTTTTCCGTAACCTCTTTAATCTTCATAAAAACGCCTCCTTTTTGCCTTGTTTTTCTGTTCTCTGACTATATCATATATTATTACCCAAGGTAAGTGTCAACAGTTTTTTTGAAAAAAGTAAGAATTGTTTTAAAAAAAGCAAGCACAGATTAAATCCGTGCTTGCCATTTTATGTTTTGTTTTTTACATAAATATGCCCTGTCCCGCATTTATCATCATAAACAAGGGAGCAAAAACAAGAGAAACAACGCTCATCAGCTTAACAAGAATGTTGATTGAAGGACCGGATGTATCCTTGAAGGGGTCACCAACGGTATCACCGACAACCGCCGCCTTATGTGAGGTTGAGCCCTTGCCGCCGTGAGTACCGGTTTCAATGAACTTCTTTGCATTATCCCAGGCACCACCTGAATTTGACATAAAGATTGCAAGAAGCACGCCCGTAATAAGTGAGCCTGCAAGCAGACCGCCGAGAGCCGCAACACCGAGGAACACACCTACGATAACGGGAGTAAGAACTGCAAGAAGACCGGGTATAATCATTTCCTTAAGAGCCGCCTTTGTTGAAATTGCAACGCAGGTTTTGTAGTCCGGCTTTGCAGTGCCTTCAAGTATTCCGGGAATTTCCTTGAACTGACGGCGTACCTCTTCAATCATTTCATAGGCAGCCTTACTTACTGATTCCATTGTAAATGCGGAGAAAACGAAGGGAAGCACACCGCCGATAAGAAGACCGATAACTACCTGATAGTTGAGAAGGTCAATACCTGTTTCCTTGAGCTTAACGGATTCAGCATAAGAGAAGAAAAGAGCAAGAGCCGTAAGAGCAGCTGAGCCTATTGCAAAGCCCTTACCCATAGCAGCAGTTGTATTACCTACAGAGTCAAGCTTGTCGGTGATTTCTCTGACTGACTTATCAAGTCCGCTCATTTCGGCAATACCGCCCGCATTATCGGCGATAGGACCGTAA
This sequence comes from Acutalibacteraceae bacterium, assembly GCA_045658745.1. Lineage (GTDB taxonomy): Bacteria > Bacillota > Clostridia > Oscillospirales > Acutalibacteraceae > UBA6857. The sequence goes on from JAZOVO010000037.1 coordinate 4,226, forward strand.
GCGTCAACTGCAACGGTGATACCCGTTGTGGAAAGCATACCTACCGCCGCAAGAGCAACGCCGTAGATACCCATTCCGTCGCCGCCTGATTTACAGCATACATAGGAAACGAAAATGCCTACACAGATAAGGATAATGGGAAAGGCTGTTGACTTGAGACCTACAGCCATACCTGAAATAATGTTTGTAGCCGAGCCGGTTTCACTCTGCTCTGCAATCTTTTTAACGGCCTTGTAATGGTCAGAGGTATAAATCTCGGTAAGCATACCGATTGCCGTACCGACAACAACGCCCGAGATAACCGCAAGAGCGAAGCCGAAGGAATTAAAGAGAACATAGCTGAAAATTATCGATGCAAAAAGCACGACAACGGAAGCAACATAGGTTGCAGTTTTAAGTGACTTATGAGGGTCTGACTTAAATGTTCGTACAAAAAGTGTACCCGTCATAGAAGCAAAAACGCCGACCGCCGCAATAAGAAGCGGATAAAGTGCGCCGTAAAGCGGAGTTGCACCGTCCTTGAAGCAGGCAACGCCAAGGGTAATTGCGGAAACAATAGCACCTGCATAGCTTTCAAAAAGGTCAGCGCCCATACCTGCAACGTCACCTACGTTATCGCCGACATTGTCTGCGATAACTGCGGGATTACGCGGGTCATCCTCGGGAATACCTGCCTCGACCTTACCAACAAGGTCTGCACCGACGTCAGCCGCCTTTGTGTAAATACCGCCGCCTACACGGGCAAAAAGAGCAATCGAGGAAGCACCGAGGCTGAAGCCGAAGAGTGCATCCGTATTCTTTGTAAGCGCATAAATAGCAGCAATACCTAAAAGGCCGAGTCCTACAACGCTCATACCCATAACCGAGCCGCCTGAGAAGGAGATGCGAAGCGCTCCCTGTATACCCTTATTCATAGCAGCAGCAGTTGTTCTTACATTTGTTTTTGTCGCAACGCTCATACCGAAGTAGCCCGCAATAATCGAGAACAATGCACCAAGCACAAAGCTTCCCGCTGTAATCCAGCTTAAAGCAAAGCCTATTGCAACAAAAAGCACAAGGATAAAATAAATGAGAATTTTATATTCGGCAAAAAGGAAGGCCTTTGCACCGTCGTGAATTGCGGCGGAAATTTCTCTCATTCTCTCGTTGCCCTTATCATATCTGCCGATTCTTATTGCAAGAAAAATCGCATAGATAAGACCGATTACACCCACAAAGGGGATAGCATAAATCAACTTGTCCATATTTTTTCTCCTTTTTATGTATTCATAGTGCTGTTCTCCGAGGCTCCGACTATGTTATAATGTATTATAATATACTTTTATAACAAAATTGTCAACGAATAAGTATATATTTTGTGTATATTGTTAGAAGATTTTATGAAAAAGTGATAATAGAGGGTCGAGGGAAAGTGGATACCTACACCGTAAATGATTTTCATTTCTACAAGAGTCCTTTTTTATAAAAAGATAACGCCCTTTGACTATCAATAATAAGAACCAGATATACTAAAGCACAGGAAAATTAACCCCCTGTGCTTTAGTTATTAATTTTGGTTGC
>JAZOVO010000038.1:0-17406 GCA_045658745.1 Acutalibacteraceae bacterium
GTAGGGACACGGCTTGCCGTGTCCTTTTTGTTGTTTGCGGATAGAAATGTTGACAAATAATATCATTCTGCTATAATGAGATTACAGACAAAAAATGATGTTACATTATATTAAGAATGTAAGGTGATGTGCTTTTGAAAACGTATGAAAAAATAATGGCCGTTATTGCATTTGTTCTGTTACATATAAGTGTTATAGTGTTTTATGCTTATTCCGCTATGGACGGTTCGCCGATTATAAAAATCGGCAAAGTCATATTTGGCGTAATATTGTTTGCGTATGTTTTATATGTTTTTTTGAGTTTGTTCAAGGACAAAACAAGTATGGTTGTTTTGAAAATAATATATTTTGTTGTTTTATTTATAGCTGTTTTGGTTCAGTGTATAGGATTGATGCTTGATGGCACATTTATGAGCATAATATAATAAACAAACGGGTGGCAATTCGCCGCCCGTTTTTTAGTTCTAGACGCCCGTCAGGGCGTCCCTGACTACTGACTACTGACCCTGACTACTTTTGCTCTCCGTTCGCAGGTCCCTCAATCACCTTGCCACCCTCATCAAACCTCGACCCGTGACAAGGACAGTCCCAGGAGTGCTCGTGCTCATTCCATTTGAGTGCACAACCAAGGTGAGGACACCTCGGAGTTGTAGGTGTGATCAGGTTAACCGTTGTTTCAAAAGCGTTTGCAAAAAGCTGAGGGTGGATAATTGACCGTGACGGAGAGAAAATATCGGCATAGTCATTTTTATTTCCGAAAACAAGGTCTTTTAAAATCATAGCCGACACCATTGAAAGGCTCATACCCCATTTGTTGAAGCCTGTAGCAACAAAAAGGTCGGGTGTGTTTTTTGAATACTGTCCGATATAGGGCATAGAGTCAAGACTCATACAGTCCTGCGCCGCCCATGAAAAGGTCTCTCTGCTTTGGGGATAGAGCCTTTTTGCAGCAGCACGAAGCTCGTTCCAACTGCCGCCCTTTTTACCCGTACGGTGTGAGCCGCCGCCAAGGAGTAAATATTCACCGTGACTGCTGAAAGACAATCCCTTTTCGTTTTCATCAAGGTACATTCCGTTTGCACCGCCTGCATTTTTCAATGCGAGAACATAGGAGCGGTGCTGATAAAGCTTAAGGAAAAAACTACCGTGCTTGTTGAAAATCGGGAAGTGGGTTGTGACAATGACCTTGTCAGCCGTAACCTTGAAATCCTTGCCGTAATAGGTCTTGCCGTCAAAGCCGAGGACACGGGAGTTTTCGTAAACGTGTATTTCCTTTGAAATTAACGTGACAAATTTAATGGGGTCAAACTGTGCCTGGTCGGGGAACTTTACCGCTCCGAGCACATCAAAGGGGAGAGCCGAAAGTGAGGGATAAAACATTGCCCTTGCACGGATTTTTTCAAGGGCATCCATTTCATTGTCAAGCTTTTTTTCGTCGGAGAGGCTGTAAATAAAATTGTCCTTTCTGACAAAGTCACAGTCAATGCTCTCACATAAGCGGGCGTATTCTTCGATTGCCTTCTGATTTATCTGATAGTATTTTGCCGCCGCTTCCGTGCCGTATTTTTTCATAATGTCGGCATAAATAAGGGAGTGCTGGGATGTGATTTTTGCCGTGGTGTTGCCGCTCGTTTTACGGCAGATTCTCTCTGCTTCAAGCAGCATATAGTTAACACCGAGCTTCTGCATTTCAAGGGCACACAGTATTCCGCAAAGTCCTCCGCCGATGATGAGTACATCGGTTTTGTGTTCACCGTGAAGGGCGGGAAACTGTGGCAGTTTGTTTTCGTTAAGCCATAAGGAATTCATAATTATCACCGTAAATATTATTGCTCGCAAGACCTTGAAATATCGGCTTTGCCGTGTTAAAATTAAAAAGCAATTAAATTACATAAAAGGAGAAAAAGCTATGGGTAAGTACGCAATCTACGGCGCAGGCTCCCTCGGTACGGTGCTCGGTGCCTTCATAACAAAAAACGGCGGTGAAATTGAGCTTGTAAACCGCAACAAGGCTCACGTTGCCGCACTTAATGAAAAGGGCGCAAAAATTACGGGCACAGTTGAAATGACCGTTCCCGTAAAGGCAATCACTCCCGATGAAATGTCAGGTGAATATGATGTTATAATCCTTCTCACAAAGCAACTTTTCAATAAGGATGTTGTTACCTTCCTTAAGCCCTTCCTTTCAGATAAGGGTGTTATTGTAACGTTGCAGAACGGTATCCCCGAGCCGGGTATTGCCGAAATCATCGGTGAAAACCGCACAATGGGTTGTGCAGTTGAATGGGGTGCTGCACTTGTTGAGCCGGGTGTTTGTGAGCTTACAAGTGAAAAAGACAGCCTTTCCTTCCATATGGGTAAAATGAAGGGCATTACCGATGAGCAGTTTGCTGCCGTTAAAAAGCTCCTTGAATATATGTGTCCCGTTCACGAGGAAGCTAACCTTATGGGCGCACGCTGGTCAAAGCTTCTTATCAATGCTACCTTCTCGGGTCTCGGCACGGTTGTCGGCGGCGTTTTCGGTGACGTTTCCGAGGACAAGGCTGCACAGAAGGTTGCAATCCGCTGTATGAAGGAGTGCATTGATGTAGGCCATGCCTCGGGCACAGAGTTTGCTCCCGTTCAGGGTAAGAACATTGTAGGACTTTTCTACTACAAGGGTGCCCTTAAGCGTACATTCGGAACAGTGCTTCTTCCTGTTGCTATGAAAAAGCACAGGCTTATTGAGCCTTCAATGCTTCAGGATCTTAAAAAGGGCAAGCCCTGCGAGGTTGATGCAATAAACGGCGTTGTCTGCGAATTCGGCAGAAAGTACGGTGTGCCCACACCGATAAATGATCGCATTGTTGAGATTATCAAGAAGATTCAGGAAGGTAAGCTCAAGGCGGAAAAGGCTAATATCAAATATTTTGATGAGCTGCTGTGATTAAATAAGCAAAGTTCTTTTGTGTTACTTTTCTTACAAGAAAAGTAACGCCCCGCGGCGAGCGATGAAAAGAATTTGTATTTGCTTTATATATAGGTGTTAAATGATGGATTATGTTACTGTTTCACTTGCCGAAGAACTGAATTCTTCAGGTTTTAGCTACAAGCATTATAAAGAAAACCCTCATAAGGGCATGGTTTTTTACTATGAAAATGAGGAGTGGATAATCGGTGGTCAAAGTGACGGAGATTTTTCGGACGAAGAACTGAAAATTATCAATAACGGAATATGGCTACCATCGCAAGTTCATCTTATGGAATGGCTGGAAGATAACGACTTTGTTTATGCTATTGTAAACAATGACGGATTTTACGAAGTAATCTGCAAAGACATACATACTAATACGCAGTTTCAGACAAAGATGCCTACTTTGTCATATACTTTAGCTAAAACAATAAAAAAGATACTGAAAAAGCATGAGAGAGAATTTGATACCAAAGAAAAGCTATTCGGAACAATTATCGAATACGATACGGTTGATAATTCTTAAGATCAGCAACAAAAAAAGCGCAGAGTTTCGAATGAACTCTGTGCTTTTTTACGATAGTAATTTTATTTTTCGCTCGCCGCATGGCATTCTTTCTTGTAAGAAAGAATCAAAAGAACTTTAAGCTTGTGTAACGTTCCCTTTTTCCTTTTCCGCAAGAAAAACATCATACTCCGCATTAAGCTTCCTCAGGGCTTCAAGTGCCTCGTCAAGCTCCTTCTGAAGCATAAGAGTCTCACTTTCTGCTCTGCCTACCTTGCCCGCGATTTCTCTTGCGCGGTCTGCCGCTGTGCCTATATCCTCAAGAAGGTTTTTCTTCTGCTTTTTAACAATGCCCTTTGAAATGACAAAGCTTAAGAAGGTGCAGAACCAGGTAATGGGGAAGGCTGGAAGGATACGGGTGAAGAAGCAACGCACAGCCGTCTGAAATGAAAGCTCTGCAACAAGGAAAAAGTTGCGTACGTTAACGCCTGCAATAACAATGCAGGTTATACAAACACAGATGGCTACAAGCAATGAGTAATCAAAAAGCTTTTTGCCGTGGTTTTCCTTTATGTATTGGTCGTAGTTTTCCCTTTCGGCAAGGTCAGTGCTGTTCTGGTACTTTATGTCGTTGATTTCCTGTTCCTTTTCCTTTGCAAGCATAAAAAGGCTGTTGTAGTTTTCGTCGTAAATGCTTTCGATTTTTTTCTTTAATTCCTCTGCCTTTTCTTTTTCATCGGAGTCATTTAAAATGCAGTATGCCTCGGTGAGGGAGGAGATACTGTCGCTTTCTGAAAGGCGTGAGGCGTTTTCAAGGCGGAGAATTCTTTCCTCCTCCTCTTTTTTCGCAATTATTGAAGCGTTGATGTCGGATATCTCTTTTTTTAACTGAGAGCTACCGAAGCGCATTATTTTAGCATAGGCAGGCTCACCGTCGAAGGGCTCTGTAAGGCTTGAAAGCTCTTCTTTTTTTACAAGACCAAGACCCGCAAGGAGCTTGTAGAGATAAGCCTCGCCGTTCTCGACGTTCATATCGAGCACCTTTTCACAGTATTCGTCGGCACGGTCAAACTCGCCGTCCTCGAGGAATACCTTAACCCTCTTTAAAAGTGAGTCTTCCGTCACGGAAGCCGTGGGTGTTGTGTTACTGTTGTTCATTTAAAACCTCTTTTATTATAAATTTGCAAGCCACTCGTGCTCCTTGGCATAGAAGCGGGAGGTCTTGTACCAAGGGTCACCCTCGGGGTGGCGTATCATCCAGATGTAGCACATCTCATAGCCGGGAGCAACAACCTGCTGATGGTCAAAGCCGTCGGTGATGTAGCAGGCAGAGCCTTCAACGCTTTTGAATACATTGTCACCGATAAAGCAGGCACCAAAGCCCTGCGGCTTATCAAACTGATAATAGTAAACCTCAGGCTGGGGGTGATGGTGGGGAGGATAGCTTGACCATCTGCCGGGCTGATTGAATACCTCGCCGAGCACCATGTTTGAATAGGGTGCGTTATCATAGTCGAAAACTGTTGAACAGATTCTGTAAGCCGTTCCGTCATACTGACCCTCACCGAAGTGCTGATAGAGCACATCGTCGGGAGTATAGAAAACGGGTGCAAAATCACGGTCATTTTCTGTCTGCTGAATGAGAATTTCCGTGCCCTTGGTAAGACCCTTTACGGTTACCTCTGTGTTTTTAGGCACGTGAAGGCAGAAGGGCTTTTTCACAAAGGGGCTCTCGCGGAAGATTTTTTCGGTTTTTCCGCACCAGTTGATTTCTGCTTCACCCTTTAAAATCAGAAAAGCTGTTTCAAGGCTGTCGCTTGAAACGGTGACGGCTTCATTTTCCTTGAATTTTTTTACACGGATAGTCATCATCATTTCGGGATGAAGCTTTCCGATTTCACAAAGAGTTTTAATTCCGTTTTCATTAAAGCTGAGCTGTTCAAACATAACTGTCACACTCCTTTTTATTATCTTTATTATTCTACACTCAAATAAAGAATTTTGCAAGGGGGATTTTACAATAAAAAGAGCGACAGGCCTACTCCCTGAGTAAGCCTGTCCTGAGGAAATTATGAAAAAACAATGAGAAAACTTCAATTATTTTTTTATGATGTCAACCATCATTTCCTGAGCCTCTTTTGCCTCGGGTGTCGGGAAAAGGGGATAAGGGTGGTCAAGTCCTTCCTTGACAACAAGGGTGTGCTCGATGCCCTTTTCATTGAGAATGTCTGAAAACTCAAGGCAGTCGGGGCAAAGCATATCTCTTGTACCGATGAAAATTGTCATATGACCGAGGTTTTCAAAGGTGCCGTAAATGGGGCTTACAATCGGGTCGTGAACGTCTCTTTCACCTGCCCACATTTTACCTATTTCCTTTGCGCCGTAGATGTCAAGCATCGGGTCAACGGGCTCATATTCGCAGATATGCTCGTTGTCCATGGAAACATCCATCCAGGGAGCAATAAGGATAAGTTCCTCGGGCTGAAGCAGTTCGGGGTAATCGTCGCGGAGCATCTGTGAAAGAACAAGACTCATACCGCCGCCTGAGGAGTCGCCCGCAATAACGATGCGGTTGATGCCCTCGCGGGAGGATAAATCCTTGTAAAAATCTATCATCGCCTTGTATGCTTCGTCGGCGGTGTAGTTCGGCACCTTGAGATAAATCGGCATTATAACGGTGCTATCAGCTTCCTGCGAAAGATTGTTTATAAGCTTCCAATGATACTTGAGGGGCGGGTTGAGGTATCCGCCACCGGGGATGTAAAGCAGTATGGTGTCGTTCTCCTTAAGGCAGTCCTTGTTGAAATAGTATACCTGCATACCGTATTCGTGCTCAAAGGAGTAGGGGATATCCATATGAACGCCTGCAGGAATGTCCTGATCCTTAAGATTGTCCTCTCTTCTCAGCTCAAGGTTTTCACGGTATTCGTCGGTATCGGAATAAATTGCATCGCGGTCAATCAGCATCATATACCACTCGGAAAAGGAAGCCATAACCGAACGGTGAAAGCCTAAATGGGAAACAAGGAAAATTCCGAGAAAGACAATAGCTGCACAGCTGACAAGAGCTATGATGGCTTTTTTCGCTTTGTCAGGTTTATTTTTCATAAAATTTTCTCCGATAATTCAAAAAATTATGTGTATTTTTTACTTTATTATAGTGAAATCGTGACACAAATTTGTAAAATGACTGTAAATAAACGACAAAGAAAAATTAAATGTTGCTTACGCTTCAGTTTGTCAACAAATGTCGAAAAAACTGTTGACCCGTAAAACATTTTAACAGCATTTGCATTGACACTCAAAAAATAAAATGCTATTATTATAATGAAAAAATTTAACCTTCAAGGAGGAAATAAAAAATGAAAGCATATAAATTCTGGTTCTGCACAGGCTCACAGGACCTTTACGGTGATGAGTGCCTCGCACACGTTGCAGAGCATTCACAGGCTATTGTAAAGGAGCTCAACGCAAGCGGTATCCTTCCCTTTGAAATTATCTGGAAGCCTACCCTTATCACAAACGAGCTTATCAGAAAGACCTTTAACGAAGCAAACATTGATGATGAGTGCGCAGGTGTTATCACATGGATGCACACCTTCTCTCCCGCAAAAAGCTGGATTTTAGGTCATCAGGAATACAGAAAGCCTCTGCTTCACTTCAATACACAGTACAATATGGAAATCCCCTACGATACAATCGATATGGATTTCATGAACGAGAATCAGTCAGCTCACGGTGACAGAGAATATGCTCACATCCTTTCACGTATGGGTATTGCACGTGAAATCGTTGTAGGTCACTGGTCACAGAAGGCTGTTCAGGAAAAGATTGCAACCTGGATGCGCACAGCCGTAGGTATCATCGAAAGCAGTCATATCCGTGTTATGCGTGTTGCCGATAATATGAGAAACGTTGCCGTTACCGAGGGTGACAAGGTTGAGGCTCAGCTCAAGTTCGGCTGGGAAATTGACGCTTACCCCGTAAACGAAATCGCTGAGGCGGTTGACGCGGTTTCCGCTTCCGATACAAAGGCTCTTACCGATGAGTACTACGAAAAGTATGAAATGCTCCTCGAGGGCAGAGATGCCGCAGAGTTCCGCCGTCACGTTGAGGTGCAGGCACAGATTGAGCTCGGCTTCGAGCGCTTCCTTAAGGAGAAGAACTATCAGGCAATCGTTACTCACTTCGGTGACCTCGGTGCGTTAAAGCAGCTTCCCGGTCTTGCAATCCAGCGCCTTATGGAAAAGGGCTACGGCTTCGGCGCAGAGGGTGACTGGAAGGTTGCCGCAATGGTAAGACTTATGAAGATTATGACCGAGGGCAAAAAGGATGCAAAGGGTACATCCATGCTCGAGGACTATACATACAACCTTGTTCCCGGTAAGGAGGGCATCCTTCAGGCTCATATGCTTGAAATCTGTCCCTCAATCGCAGACGGAAAAATCTCCGTTAAGTGTAAGCCCCTTTCAATGGGTGACAGAGAAGACCCCGCAAGACTTGTCTTCACCTCAAAGCAGGGCGAGGGTATTGCCTGCTCACTTGTTGACCTCGGCAACCGCTTCCGTCTTATCATCAACGAGGTTGACTGCATAAAGACAGAAAAGGAAATGCCCTCACTTCCCACGGCTACAAGCTTCTGGGTACCCAAGCCCGACTTCTACACAGGCATTGAGGCCTGGACTCTTGCCGGCGGTGCTCACCACACAGCCTTCTCCTACGACCTTACAAGCGACCAGATGGTAGCATGGGCAGAGGCAATGGGCATTGAGTCAATCGTTATCGGAAAGAACACCAATATTTCCGACTTCAAGCGTGAGCTTAAGCTTAACGATATGTACTATTCACTTATGAAGAAATAAGGTATATTGATATGAAGGATATTATTACGGCGGGTAAAACCGCATTAGGTATTGAGTTCGGCTCAACAAGAGTAAAGGCCGTTCTTATTGATGAAAAGTGTCTCCCGATTGCAAGCGGCAGCTTCGAATGGGAAAACAGGCTTGTTGACGGCTACTGGACTTATTCACTTGACCTCATTCACGAGGCTCTTCGCACCTGCTTTAAAAATCTTAAGGCAGATGTAAAGGAAAAATACGGCTGCAGCCTTACAACAACGGGCGCAATCGGTATTTCGGGTATGATGCACGGCTACCTTGCCTTTGACGAAAAGGGTCAGCTTCTTGTTCCCTTCAGAACATGGAGAAACACCACAACTGCCGAGGCGGCAGAAAAGCTTACAAAGGAGCTTTCCTTCAACATTCCTCAGCGCTGGACAAGCGCTCACATTTATCAGGCTATCCTTTCAAAGGAGGAGCACGTTTCTTCCGTACGTTATGTTACAACCCTTGCAGGCTATATTCACTATATGCTTACGGGCGTAAATGCCGTAGGTATCGGTGAGGCATCGGGTATTTTCCCCATTGACAGCAGTAAGAATTGCTACGATGAAAAAATGGCGGCTAAATTTGATGAGCTTACTGCAAAGGAAGGCTTCTCATACAAGCTTACGGAAATTGTTCCCGAGGTGCTCGTTGCAGGTGATAACGCAGGCTACCTTACCGAAAAGGGCGCTCTGATGCTTGATGAAAGCGGAGAATTCAAAGCAGGTGTTCCCTTTGCTCCCTGTGAAGGCGATGCCGGTACGGGTATGACCGCTACAAACAGCGTAAGAGTAAAAACGGGTAACATCTCTGCGGGTACATCCGTATTTGCAATGATTGTTCTTCAGAAAATGCTTTCAAAGGTTTACCCCGAAATAGATATGGTAACCACTCCTACAGGTAAGCCCGTTGCAATGGTGCATTGCAATAACTGCACAAGTGACATAAACGCCTGGGCGACACTCCTTCACGAGTTTGCGGGTATCCTCGGTGTTGATACCAAAAAGGGTAAGATTTTTGACCTTATTTATGAAATGTCACAAAAGGGTGAAAAGGATTGCGGAGGTCTCGTTTCCTATAACTATTACTCAGGTGAGCCCGTTACGGGACTTTCTGAGGGCAGACCCTTGTTCCTTCGTACCCCTGACAGTAATTTAAGCTTTGCAAACTTCAGCCGTAACCTTCTTTATTCTGCAATGGCATCCCTTAAAATGGGTATGGATTTACTCAGTGAGGAAAAGGTTGAGCTTGATGAGCTTTACGGTCACGGCGGATATTATATTTATCCCCGCGTAGGTCAGAGCATTACTGCGGCGGCAGTAGGCGCTCCCGTTTCCGTAATGAAAACTGCAGGTGAGGGCGGTCCCTACGGAATGGCTCTGCTTGCACTTTACAGTATAAAGAAAAAGGGCGAAAGCCTTGAGGATTTCCTTAAGGAAACCGCCTTCAAGGGAGCGGAGTGCATCACTGTTGCTCCCGAAAAGGAAGAAATTGACGGCTTCAACGCTTATCTCGAGCGCTACAAGGCAGGCCTTGAGGCAGAAAAAGCGGCGTGTATGGTGAAGTAACAGGGTCAAAGGGTCGAATAAAATTACAGTATCAATAAATAATGTAGGGCAGGGGCTTGCTCCTGCCCTTTAAAACGGACCTATCAAAAACAAGGAAGGACAGATAAAATGCTTAAAGCTACATTTAAAAAGTTAATATCTGCCTTGCTTGTTGCGGTTATTTGCTTGTCGGTGTTACCTGCTGTCAGCTTTGACAGCTTTGCGGCAAACGGAATTGAAATGCGCCTTGAAAAGCTGAAAAAGGAATTTCCCGACGGATACTACTGGAATCACGAGGTCAAATCCTCTTCGGACAGGCTTGAAAGTGTGCTTGAAAGGCTTGACGAGAAATACGCCTACAGTGTGTCAAAAACTCCCTGCACCGACCATAATAAGGCAACGCCCGTCGGCGGTCAGGACTGCAATTATTTTGACAGCGGCTATCAGTGTCACGGCTTTGCGGCAATGCTCTTTTACAAAATTTTTGGTGAAAGGTCATCCACTCTTCAGGAGGTAGATAAAAAGCCCTGGGAAATCAGGCCCGGTGACCTTGTGCGTATCAAAAATGATACTCATTCGGCTATTGTGCTTTCCGTCAGCGGATTAAAGTACACCGTTGCGGAATGTAATATTGCCGATGAAAACCGCACGGGAGGCTGCGAAATAAGCTGGGGCAGAGAGCTTTATGTTGCGGATATTGACTATTATGTGCGCGCAAGCAACTACGATAAAATCTCCGCCGACACCAACTGGAAAAATATAGAAGCAAAATCCAATCAGGGAAGCGGCTTTTACGGTGCTATAGTCAACACAAAAACGGGCAAGGCTCTTACAAACGAAAACGGAAAAGCCGTTATGAGGGCTTATAAGGCGTCGGCCTCGCAGGTGTGGAGCTTTGCAAGACAGTCGGACGGCTCCTATAAAATTATAAGCTGTGCCGATTCAAGGGCGCTTACACTCGATTCCTCGGGTAAGGCTACCGTGACGGCTCAGACAGGCTCAAAAAATCAGCTCTGGTCATTTTACGGCTCGGGCACGGGACTTTATCTTTCAAGCGAAAGCGGTACGGGTGTTCTGAACGTGCAGAGTGATACAAATATTGTCTCGGCGGCAAAATCCGCTTCCGACACAAAGTTGTTCACGCTGAAAAAGGAGCAGCCGCCTGAGGCACCGACGGTAAAGGCTCAGGGCGGAGTGGGAGCTGTTACGCTTTCGTGGACAAAGGGTAAATACACAACGTCCTTCGACGTTGAAATTTACTCGGGCACAAAGCTTGTTAAGGCTTACCGTAATGTTACGGTTACCTCAGGTAAGGTCAGCCTTGCGGCGGGCAACTTTTCGGTCAAGGTTATTGCTAAAAACGCCTATGCAAAAACGGCGGGCAATACGGCTCATTTTACCGTGAGCAATAAGGGTGAGCTCGGTAAAACGGCAAAGGTAGCACTTTCGCCGACAAGAAGCGCAATTACTCTTTCCTGGTCGTCCGTGCCCTATGCAACGGGCTACAGAATCTATTATAAAAGCGGCGGCAACTGGAAAACGGCGGCAACGACAACAAAGCTGAGTCACACATTTTCCTCCCTGCCGTCGGGTAAAACCTATACCTTCGCGATAAGAGCATATAACCTTTCGGGTAAGACCGTAACCTGGGCAAAGGATTACACAACCTTTACGGCGGCAACAAAAACCGCGCCGCCGACAAAAATTACGGCAACGTCCTCACTTTCGGAGATTAAGCTTCAGTGGACGGCGGTGAAAAATGCCGACGGATACAGAATTTACAATAAGACCGCTTCGGGCTGGAAGCAGCTTGCAACGGTTAAGACAACCACGGCGAGCTTTAAGAATCTTCCTGCGGGCAGAAGCTATACCTTTGCGGTAAGACCGGGCACGTCTACCTCTCTCGGCGTAGTATGGGGTGACTACAAGACCCTGAAGACGGCAACGAAGCCTGCCGCTCCCAAGGTAAGCATCAGCGATGTAAAGGGTCTCGGTGCAAAGGTCAAGTGGACGGAGGTTGAGGGCGCTGAGGGCTATCAGGTTTACTACAAGCTTGATAATACCTCCTATAAAAGGCTCGGCAACTATAAGTCGACCGACAGAGGTGTTCAGCTTTCAAAGCTCTCCTACGGCGTTTATTACACCTTTGCGGTGAGGGCTTACAAAAAGGTTGACGGCGGATACGTTTACGGCCCGCATACGACAGTACGCTTCAGAGCAAAGGTAGTATAAACAGAAAAAGTAAAGTTTTGGTCAAGCTTTTACAAAAGCTGGCGGGGGTGGGGGGGCAGAGCCCCCTCGTTTCATTTATTTAAGAAGAACAGAAAAAAATAAAGGACGCTTTTTCAGGCGTCCTTTAAATAGTGTGATTTACTTAAATTTCATAATCAAGGCTCAGCCTCTGACACATATTAGGTCTTACAAAGGTGTTTGCCACGTGCTGATGAAGCGGATGTTTCTGATAGCTCTTGAGAGCCTCCTCGCTTTCAAAAAGGGAGTCCATCATAAGGTCACCCGCAGAGGAGGGGAGAGCGTCCGTGATAATGTGCATTTCAATAAGCCCCTCAATTTTTCCGTTGAGAGCCTCAAGCTCCCTTTTTACGTTTTCCTTTACAAGCCCCTTGCTTTCGCACTCGTCTTTTATCTTCCAGATTATCATATGCTTAACCATAATATAACCCCTTTCGTTTTTTATAATAATAACATATTTTAATTCTGCCTGAAAGACTGTTTTTATAAAAAATGGAAAAAAATTCAAAAAGCTATTGACAAAACGAGGGTAATTTAATAAAATATATTGCAGTTAGTGAAGACTAACTGATTTTTCAGACAAATAAGTTAGTCTAGACTAACTCAAAAAAGAAAGAGGTAAAGCTATGACGCTTAAGGACATTAAGGTAGGACGCAGAGCAAGAGTAGTCAAGGTCAGCGGTGAGGGTGCCATAAGACGACGTATAATGGATATGGGCATCACCAAGGGCGTTGAGATTTATGTAAGAAAGGTTGCTCCCTTAGGTGATCCTATGGAAATTTTTGTAAGAGGCTATGAGCTTTCTTTGAGAAAGGCCGATGCTGATATGATTGAGGTTGAGGAGGTTAAGTGATGAAAATAAAGGTTGCACTTGCAGGTAATCCCAACTGCGGAAAAACAACACTTTTCAATGCGCTTACCGGCTCAAATCAGTTTGTGGGCAACTGGCCCGGTGTTACCGTTGAAAAAAAAGAGGGCAAGGTTAAAAAGGACGGCGATATCACCGTTGTTGACCTTCCCGGTATTTACTCCCTTTCACCCTATACCCTCGAGGAGGTTGTTGCAAGAAAATATCTTGTTGATGAAAAGCCCGACGCAATTTTAAACCTTGTTGACGGCACAAACCTTGAAAGAAATCTTTATCTTACAAGTCAGCTTACGGAGCTTGGCATACCCGTTGTTATCGCCATCAATATGATGGACGTTGTGAAAAAGAACGGGGATAAAATTGATATTGAAAAGCTCTCTGTACATATGGGCTGTCCCATTGTTGAAATTTCCGCCCTGAAGGAAACGGGACTTGATGAGGCTGTTGCACAGATTAAAAAGGTTGCCGAGAAGGGAAGAAAGATTCCTCAGCATAACTTTTCGGGTGAGGTTGAGCACGCCCTTGCTCACATTGAAGAGGCAATTCTTCACGAGCTTCCCGATGAGGAGCAGAGATGGTACGCCGTCAAGCTTTTTGAGCGTGACAGCAGAGTTATTGAACGCTTCAGCCTTAACGGCGATATTCTTTCACATATTGAAAAGGATATTATCCACGTTGAGGAGGAGTTTGACGACGACTCGGAAAGCATTATCATAAACGAAAGATATAACTATGTGGCAAGAACCCTTGCCGATTGCTATAAGAAAAAGAACAAGAACGGACTTACTCTTTCAGATAAAATTGACAGAGTGCTTACAAACCGTTTCCTTGCCCTTCCGATTTTTGCCGTTGTTATTTTCCTTATCTATTATATATCCGTTTCAACCGTGGGTACATGGATGACGGATTTTATGAACGACGGCATTTTCGGTGAAGGCTTTGAGCTTTTCGGAAAAAGCTTTGCAGGTATTCCCGTTATAGTTGAGGCCTTGCTTAATGAGCTTAACTGTGCCGCTTGGCTTCAGTCCCTCATCCTTGACGGTATAGTCGGCGGTGTAGGTGCAGTTTTAGGCTTTGTTCCGCAGATTTTCGTGTTGTTTTTATTCCTCGCCTTCCTTGAGGGCTGCGGATATATGTCACGAATTGCCTTCGTGCTTGATAAGCTTTTCAGAAAATTCGGTCTTTCAGGAAAGTCGTTCATTCCTATGATTGTCGGTACAGGCTGCAGCGTGCCCGGTATTATGGCTTCAAGAACAATTGAAAGCGACCGCGACCGTAAAATGGCAATTATCACAACCTCTTTTATTCCCTGCTCGGCAAAGCTTCCCGTAATTGCAATGATTGCAGGTGCACTTTTCGGCGGTGCGGAATGGGTTGCCCCCAGCGCTTACTTCCTCGGTGTTATGGCAGTTATGGTATCGGGACTTATTCTTAAAAAGACAAAGCCCTTCCTCGGTGATGAGGCGCCCTTTGTTATGGAACTTCCTCCTTACCATATGCCTCCTGCAAGGAATGTTCTTCGTTCAACATGGGAAAGAGGCTGGTCATTCATTAAAAAGGCAGGTACAGTCATTCTTCTTTCAACGGTTGTGCTCTGGTTCCTTCAGTCCTTCGGCTTTGAGAACGGCTCTTTCGGTATGACAGATGACCTCAACAGCTCCGTGCTTGCAAAAATCGGCGGTGCCTTTGCGTGGATTTTCACTCCCATAGGCTTCGGTAACTGGCAGAGTGCCGTTGCAACCCTTACGGGTCTTATCGCAAAGGAAAATGTTGTTTCTACCTTCGGCGTGCTTCTCGGTAATGCAGAGGTATCCGAGGCGGGTAACGAAATCTGGCAGGCAATGAGAACACTCTTTACTCCCGTTGCAGGCTATTCCTTCCTTGTGTTCAATCTCCTTTGCGCTCCCTGTTTTGCGGCAATGGGTGCAATCAGAAGGGAAATGAACAATTTCAGGTGGACTGCCTTTGCAATCGGCTATCAGTGCGTTTTTGCCTATGCGGTTGCGCTTATCGTTTATCAGTTCGGCAATGCATTTACGGGTAACCTTAATATAGCGGGTGTTATTTGTGCCGCGGCGGTGCTCGGCTTACTTGCTTATCTTGCGGTGAGAAAGCCTGCAAAATTGAAGTAAGGAGTTTAATATGCTTGAATTTTTAACACAGAACGCGGGTACAATTCTTGTAGCGGCGGTGCTTGCCCTCGTACTTGTTCTCGCCTTTTTAAAAATAAGGAAGGATAAGAAGAACGGAAAGGGCTGTGGTTGTGGCTGCTCGGGATGTCCCTCGCAGGGAATCTGTTCAAAGGCAGCAGAAAATCCTGATAAAAAATAGAATATTGAACACGGGTTATGAATTTGTTTAAATTCACCCGTGTTTTTTATATATCCTTGACAGTTTAAACTTGGGTGTGTTATTATATTTTAGTGAAAAAAACTAAAGGGAGAGAGAATATGAAAATCAAAAACAACATCGCAACAGATGTTAACGAAAGAATAACCCTGAAGGAGTATGTTGCCTACGGCTCAAGCACGGCGGTGTCAAGGGTCTACAGCGCAATGTCGGGCTTTTTCGGAGCACTTGTTGCCTCAACCTTCCTGGGACTTAGTGAGGGGGCCTTTGCGACCTACAGTACAATTATATTTATCCTCGGCTTCTGGGATATTGCAAATGACGTTATCGTGTCGAGCTTCCTTGATAAAAGCCGCAGAACCTTCGGCTCGTGGGGACGCTTCAAGCCGTGGATAATGATGATGCTTGTTCCCTTTAATCTTGTTCTGATTTTGCAGACTCTGCCTATCAAGCAGTTCTTCCCCGAGGCGGGTGACACCTTCAAGGTTATCTGGCTTGTCAGCCTTTATTTCCTTAACGATGCCTTCAGCACATTTTACAATGCGGCTCTTACCGCACTCAATGCAAGAAGAACTACGAACAACCTTGAGCGTGGCTACATTGCCGCAATGGACAGTATTCTCGGCTCGGCTATCGGCTCAACGGGTACATATATTGCCGCTTTCCTTCCGATGCTCCTTCCGAATCTTTCCGAAGCAGAGAGATACTTCTACAGCTACAGCTTTGTGGTTGTTGCCTCAATTCCTCTTGCCTTCTGGAACATTGTTGTTACCAAGGAGAGAATTGCAGAGCCTCCCGTTGTTGTAACACCGAAGCTTCGTGAGGTTTACGGAAAGATTATCAAAAACAAGCCCCTTATGCTTTATATGATTTCCGAAATTCTCGGCATCGGCTTCGGCATTGGTTACAGCCTTATGACCTATGCATTTATTGCCTGCTTCAGAACGGAAACCTTCCATATCACCCTGTTTGAGGGTACTGCCATTGAGTTTACCTACAACTATACTGACGGTAACTATGCGGCTCTTCTTTCCGTTGCTTCTCTTGCGTCCTTTGTTACTACGGGTATTTCACTTTTCCTTGCACCGATTATCCGTAAGTGGGTGGATGACAAAATCCTTTACATCGGTATGAAGATAGGCACGGCGGTGTGCTATTTTGCAATGTTCTTTTCCGTTTACCCCTACGAGGAAAGATCTCCTCAGCATATTTTCATAGTTGTTGTTTTCTGGTATGCACTTCACGGTCTCACAACGGGCTTTTACAATACTATCCCCGGACTTATTCAGATGGCGGTTTACGACTACGGTGAATATACCTTCGGTGAGAGAAATGAGGCTACGGTAAGCGCACTCAAGGGTACGCTTTCGAGAATTATCAACAACTGCACCACATATATGACTAACCTTTTCCTCGTTTACATAGGCTACACAAAGTTTGCGGACACTCCCGAGCTTATGCCGATTGAGGCTAAAAAGAGTCTTATTTATATGTTTGCGATTTTCCCTGCGGTTTTCTCTGTGTTCTCTATTATTCCGATGTTCTTCTACAAGCTTTCGGGTAAGAAGCACAAGGAGATTACAAAGGCACTTGAGGACAGAAGACAGAAGAGTCTTGATGAGATTGCAAAGGCAGTAGGGGAGCAGTAAGAAGGTAAAGTTCTTTTGTGTTACTTTTCTTACAAGAAAAGTAACGCCACGCGGCGAGCGAAAAAAATACACCGCTTTGTTTAACAAGGCGGTGTTTGCTTTTTTGGGAAAAACGATTGACTATGATTGTCGGGTGTGTTAATATGAAACTGTCAGATAAGCAGGTTGACGGGTGTTAGTTTGATTTGGTCAGAAAACATTATTAACACATAGAACTGTCCCCTGTGTTCGCTTCAAACCATAAAACAAAAGGAGATTTTGTTAACAATGATATATTTTTCATCAGAATTCGCTTTAGCTAAAAGTGATGTCATAGAATACAAAGGAAAAAAAGTTCATCGTTTTTTTAAAATTAATAAACCTGGACACTATTTGCTCAAGTTTAAATTCGTAAGTTCTAACTC
>JAZOVO010000039.1:0-2488 GCA_045658745.1 Acutalibacteraceae bacterium
AAAGGTGATTGAAAATTGCTTAATCATTGATAATTTCTTCATAAAAACTTGACCCCAACTTGATATTATTTGCAAAAAAACATTGGACCCATCATGACTTAAAACCGTCAAATGATGTGTCCAATTGTTTATCAATGATTAAATTTCATGTGATGAGATTTTTTCCAAGAACTGTACTAGTCTTAAAAAGTCTCAGAAAGCCTTGTAAATAAAGGAATTATTTACTTGCCTCTTCAATAGCAACTGCACATGCAACAGTCATACCAACCATGGGGTTGTTACCTGCGCCGATGAGGCCCATCATTTCAACGTGAGCGGGAACTGATGAAGAGCCTGCGAACTGTGCGTCGGAGTGCATACGACCCATTGTGTCAGTCATACCGTAGGAAGCAGGACCTGCTGCCATGTTGTCGGGATGAAGGGTACGGCCTGTACCGCCGCCTGATGCAACTGAGAAGTAGTTTACGCCGTTTTCAACACACCACTTCTTGTATGTGCCTGCAACGGGATGCTGGAAGCGGGTGGGGTTGGTTGAGTTACCGGTGATGGAAACACCAACGTTTTCGAGCTTCATGATAGCTACGCCTTCGGGAACGTTGTCTGAGCCGTAGCACTTAACCTTTGCTCTGTCGCCGTTTGAGTAAGCTGTTTCCTTAACAACCTTAACGGTTTCTGAGTAGGGATCAAATTCAGTCTGAACATAGGTGAAGCCGTTGATTCTTGAGATAATCATAGCAGCGTCCTTGCCGAGACCGTTGAGGATAACGCGGAGAGGCTGAGTTCTAACCTTGTTAGCGTTAAGAGCAATTTTGATTGCGCCTTCAGCAGCTGCGAAGCTTTCGTGACCTGCAAGGAAGCAGAAGCACTCAGTTTCCTCTGAAAGGAGCATCTTGCCGAGGTTACCGTGGCCGAGACCAACCTGACGGTTGTCAGCAACTGAGCCTGAGATACAGAAGGCCTGAAGACCGATACCGATAGCGGCAGCAGCGTCAGCAGCCTTTGTGCAGCCCTTCTTGATTGCGATAGCGCAACCTACTGTGTATGCCCACTTTGCATTTTCGAATGCGATAGGCTGTGTTTCTTCTACAATTTTATAGGGATCGATGCCTTTTTCAGCACAGATATCCTTACATTCTTCAACTGAAGAAATACCGTATTCCTTAAGAACAGCAAGAATGTTGTCAATTCTTCTTGCATAGTTTTCAAATAATGCCATGTCCGTTTACCTCCTTATTCCTTACGGGGATCGATATACTTAGCAGCATCAGCGAATCTGCCGTAAGTACCCATAGCCTTGTTGTAAGCTGTTGTGGGATCGTCGCCCTTCTTGATGAAGTCTGTCATCTTGCCGAGGGATACGAATTCATAGCCGATAACCTGATCGTCAGCGTCAAGAGCCATTCTTGTAACATAGCCCTCTGCCATTTCAAGGTAACGAACGCCCTTAACCTTTGTGCCGTACATTGTACCAACCTGTGAGCGAAGGCCCTTACCGAGGTCTTCAAGGCCTGCACCGATGAGAAGACCGTCTTCTAAGAAAGCGGACTGGCTGCGGCCGTATACGATCTGAAGGAAAAGCTCTCTCATAGCTGTGTTGATAGCGTCACAAACAAGGTCTGTGTTAAGAGCCTCGAGGAGAGTCTTACCGGGAAGGATTTCACTTGCCATAGCTGCTGAGTGAGTCATACCTGAGCAACCGATTGTTTCAACGAGAGCTTCCTCGATGATGCCGTTCTTTACGTTGAGGGAAAGCTTACAAGCGCCCTGCTGAGGAGCACACCAGCCCACACCGTGTGTGAAAGCGGAGATGTCCTTGATTTCATAAGCCTTGGTCCACAGACCTTCCTGAGGAATGGGTGCGGGGCCATGGTTCGGTCCTTTTTTGACCATACACATTTGTTCAACTTCATGTGAATAATTCATGATGTTCGTTTGCTCCTTTCGGATTTTATTATTGGTTTAGTTTTTACCGCTTAATATAATAACAAATTTTTTGACCCGTTTCAATAGTGAAAGCATATTTTTTTGGAATAATGCTATTATTTTTTTGGATATGGGGGGGGAAGGGCCGAGGGCCAAGGGCCAAAGGGCCGGGTAAAGGCAAGGTGGGATGCAGATAATGCAGGGAGGGGCGGCTTGTCGCCGACGCGGCGACGCTACAATAAAAAACGGTGCGTGGATTTTACCGACGCACCGCCAAAGTCACCGTGGATTATTGAGTTAAGTTTTTACTCCTTCCGTCACCCTGCGGGTGCCACCTTCCTCACGGAGGAAGGCTTAAGGCTCCCTCTCCGAGGGAGCTGGCTTTTGCAAAGCAAAAGACTGAGGGAGTTTTCACCGCCAAAGTCACCGTGGTGACAACTGGTAGGCTTTAAGGCTGTCGCGTTTGCGACAGCCTTTGGTAACAATACATACTCCTATATTATCTGAATTACAATTCAACTATTTCCAACTCAAAAATTAAATCATCAAAATCATCGTCAGGTTC
>JAZOVO010000040.1:0-16553 GCA_045658745.1 Acutalibacteraceae bacterium
TGTGCATTTAAATTAGGAACTTTTTTAAGGGCTTCGGCAATAACTTTTAAAATAACAGTGTTAAATGTAACTTTTTTATCAGCGGGATTTTTTGCATTAAATTCTTTGAAATATGCAAAAAAATCCGTTACATCAGCTTCGTACATATAAGTAACATGAGGAATATTTTTGTTGGAATCTGCTGTCATATTAGCAACAATTTTACGTTGTATTCCGAATGGCTGCGATTTGATTATTGTCATTTGTCATTCCCTTTCTTTATCAATTTTCAGTGATAATAGTAACGGGATATTCTCATTTTATTCACAATTAAATGTAAATAAACTGTAAAACTGCTGTTGAGGCACACAAAAGAACACCGACCTTTGTATTAACAATTGTTCCCTTGAATATAACAAGTACAACCCAGCACATAAATCGGCAATAAAACCTGCTTCGAAAAGTCAGCTTTGGGTTCGAATTTGAAAGTGTCATCCGCACTAAAAATATCCCGTTCTCCGCAACGGGATGTTTTTTATTCTTTGTCGTAGACGTATAGAGCTTTCACAATAATGATATAACAATTGTGCACCTGAGCCGAACAGACCTTCTTCTTATACCGAAAAGACAAACAAATAACCTGTGCTTTATACTGTGATATTATACAGATGCAGAGTACCCGCTCTGCACTTCGGCAGTTATTTTTCCGATAAATTATTGACTTTACCTTTCTATAATTATATACTTATATAATAACTGAAGATAAGCAATAACTGCAGTAACAAACAAACCAAAAAGGAGATTTAAAAATGGGTGTCTGGGATGCTGTTAAAAACATAACAAAAAAGGTCGTTTCTGATGTCAGCATCAGAGCTGAGGACCTTGCTTCATCCAATCATATCAACAGAAACATTACCGACGAATACGATATCCTCCGCAACCCCCAGAAGAAAATCTGGGTGTTCAATTCGGGTCTCAATTTTTCAGGAAACCCCAAGTGGCTGTTTATTTATATCAACAAGTACCGCCCCGATATCAAGGCCTTCTGGCTTTGCACCGAGGAGGATACCGTAAGCTATATCAATTCACTCGGCTATAAGGCCTTCCTTTTTTCCTCAAAGGAGGGTCTCAATGTTGCCACCGCAGCAGGTGTTTATGTCACCGAGCAGTGCAAGGAGATTATCCCGCCCGAGCTTCAGGATTGCATCTGCCTCAACCTTTACCACGGTGTAGGCTGTAAATCAATTGAAAGAAAGGTCGACTACGGCTTCCTTTTCCAGAGGATTATGAAGAAGTACGTTGTAAACAACAGCTACTATCTCAACAATCAGCTTTTCCTTGTGACCTCACCGCTTATGGAAGAGCACTTCAAAAACCAGGTAGGTGTACCCGACGATATGGTTGTAAGGGCAGGCTATCCCCGCTGTCTCTATCAGATGTATTATGACAAGGTTAAGTCCTTTGACCACGATATTCTAAAGGCTAAAAACAGGGATGCTGACACAAAAATTGTCGTGTATGCCCCCACTTACAGAGACAATCCGGGCTTCAACTTTGTTTCAACGCTTCTTCCCGATATGAAGGCACTTGAAGAGAGGCTCAGAGAAGCCAACAAGCTCCTTGTTTTCAAGCTTCATCCCCTTATGCAGAACGATGAGGGCTTCAAGGCAATTTACGAAAAATATGCCGATTCTCCCTACTTCCTCTTCTGGGACAACAAAAACGATATTTATGAAATAATTGACCGCATTGATACCGCAATCATTGACTATTCCTCAATTTTCTACGATTTCCTTGCAGGCGGCGTCAAAAGCTTTATCCGATATTTTGCCGATTACGGCTCAGCAGACCTTCGCGATAATGTTTTCGACTACAAGGAAATGACCTGCGGCAGAATATGCGAAAGCTTCAATGACCTTCTTGATGCTATCGGAAGCACCGAAGCTGACGAGGACGAGGAAAAGGAAAGACAGCGTATCTATGACCTTTTCTGGCAGTATTCAGGCGAAAACTCAATGGAGGAAATTATTGAGGCAACCCTCAATTTCGAGCCTAAGAAGGACGTTCACCCCAACCTTTACTCCTTTGACGTTTTTGATACTCTTATTTCAAGAAAGGGTCTGCACCCCCACAGCATCTTCAGCTATGTCAAGGAGCAGATGAAAAAAAGTGACCTCGGCTTTGAGCGACACTTCATCGACTCATATATCACAATCAGAAACAAGTGTGAGCTGAATGTGCGCGAATACCGCCAGAAGACAACTTATGTCAGAAACTCCGACTGCAGAGAAATTTCCTTTGACTCAATCTTCGAGCGTATCTCCGCTGTTTACAACCTCACCGAGGAGCAGATTACCTTCCTCAAGGAAACCGAGCTTGAGGCAGAATTCAATGACTGCATCCCCGTACCCGAAATGATTGCCTATGCCGAGCGCCTTATCGATAACGGCGAGGACGTCATTTTAATAAGCGATATGTACCTTTCAAGCGCATTTATCAAAAAGATGCTCGGTAAATTCAGCACTAAGCTTACTGAGATTCCCATGTACGTTTCAAGTGAGTACGGCGTTCAGAAATCCACCTCTCTGCTTTATCAGGAGGTTTTCAAGGATATAGACTTTTACAAGTACGGCAAATGGATTCATCACGGCGATAACGGCGGCGCTGACAGAGCAAAGCCTCTTTCACTCGGAATTACTCCCGTAAGACACATTGCGCCTTCCTTCAACGACTTTGAAACAGCACTTGTAGAAAAGCTCAAAACCTATGACGCATATCTTGTGGCAGCTATGATGGCACGCTTCAGAGAACGTAACAAAAGTACCGAGGATTATTTCTCCTATGCGTATTCTTCTCTCTATCTTGTACCTTACACAATGTGGATACTCGAGGATGCTCTTAGAAGGAATATAAATACTCTTTACTTTATATCCCGAGACGGATATCATCCGAAGCGAATAGCTGATATTGTCATTGACAAGCTTAATCTCAATGTGAAAGCCCGTTATATATACGGTTCAAGAAAAGCCTGGCGAATTCCGTCCTTTATTGACGAATTTGATGAAGCGTTTTTCCTTCCCTTCGGTAACCTTGCTTCTGCAACCTCCTTTGAAGAGATTCTTTCGGCTCTTCTTGTAAGCCGCGAACAGTTCGACTCAATGTTCCCCTTGCTTCGCAATATGGAGCTCGGCAGTATCATTACAAAAGAACAGAGAGAAACGATAATTTCCGTTGTAAAGAGCTGTTCCGAATACAGAGAATATTTGCTCGACTATGCAGCAAAAGAGCGTGTTCTCGTTGATAAATATCTCCGTCAGGAGGTTAATTTAGACGAAAGCTTTGCCTTCGTAGACTATTGGGGCAGAGGCTACACTCAGACCTGTCTGACAAGACTTCTGCACAATATCAAAAAAGAAAAGTTCAACGTTCCTTACTATTACGTCCGCTCTATTTATCCCTCAGAAGATTACGATATCCGTTACAATTATATCTGCCGTAATACATCTATGCTCTTTGTGGAGGCAATTTTCTCAAACATCGACTACAAGAGTATACAGAAATACTCCGAGAAGCCGGACGGAACAGTAGAGCCCGTAATTGTGAGTGCGGATTGCAAAACATCACTTCTCAACTCCCTCAGGGTTAATCTTTGTCGCTTTGCTTCCGATATTCTTGATATTGAATTCACCGACAGAGCATCCACTATGCGCGATCTTCTTGATTTTGCATTGGACTATTTCGAATCCAATCAGGACGATCCCCTGATTATCGAAAATCTTGCCGACCTGCAGTACTCCGTAACAATGTACGGTATGAGAGATTTTGCTCCGAAGCTTACCAAGGAGGATGTTGATCTGCTTGCAGAAAAGAAGGTTCTTCAGGCTCACCTCACCAACTCCCTTAAAATGTCCCTTGCACGAAGCGACAAGGAGGTTGTGGATTACTACTATTATATGACCGAGCAGAAGAAGGAAGAAACCAAGGCCGAAAAGAAAAATACAAAGCTTAAGAAGCAAAAAATTATAAAGGACTATCAGAGCAAAAAATATAACCTCGCCTTTGACGTCAGTATGCGTAGGGAGCGCGACGCCTACAACGAAGCCGCCAAGGCTCCCGTCGAGGACAGAATTGTTATCATCAACATTTACGATAATCCCGAAACGGAATTCGCGTCACTTATCTCGTACTACAAGAACAAGGGCTACGAGGTTGACATTCTTCCACTTCTCGGCACCTTCAAGGATGAAAACCTTCATAAGATAGCAACTGCCCGTTATGTCTTTATGACTAATATTTCGGGCTGGTGGTCAAAAATCAACTTCCGCAAGGAAACAAAGCTTGTTCAGCTTCTGCGCGAGCCCTTCCCCTTAAGCGGAATTTCACAAAGGATTCTGCCCGAATACTCCGAGGAAAAGATACAGCACATCCGCAGAATCCACGACACGGTTTACTCCCTTGTGCCTTGCACGGGTGAGGGTGTTGAAGCAGTCCTTCACGAGAACTTTGTAAGAAGAGAAAACTGCAAAAAGACGAGAATTCTCGGAAATCCTCTTACCGACGTTTACTTCAGCGAGGAAATGAAAAAAGGCATCCGTGAAAAGCTTTGCGCTATTCTTCCCGATGACGGTAAAAAGCTTATTGTTTACCTGCCAAACACAACAAACGGCAAGCGTCATTCCTATAACTACCTTGACCTTAAGGCTCTTGAGGGCTACTGCAGCGATGAATATAATATTCTCATTGTCAGCAACAAGGGTGACGATATGATAAGCGTCTATACCGACTGCTTTGACGGCTTTGCCTATAACGGAATTGACCTTGTGACACAGAGAGAAGCAATGGCTGTTGCCGACATAATCATCGGTGACTGCACAAGCACCTTTGTTGAGGGCGTGCTTACAGGTAAGCCTGTATTCTTCACCTCAAAATATGTGCCCGCTGAAAACGGCACGGCGGTTTTCACCGAGGATGACCTCTTCTTCGCTCCCCTCATCGAGGACTCCTGCGGTCTTTCAGATGCACTTGATAAAATATCCGATTACGACTTCGAAAGGGTCAACGCCTTCAAGGAAAAATTCCTCAGCGGCTGCGACGGACGAAGCACAGAGAAGATTGCAGAATTTCTTGAAAGCAATCCAGATTTATAAAGGAGAATAGCTATGCACTTACTTAAGGTTGACAAGGAGCATTACGTCGGTCAGGCTGACCCCTACATTTTAAAAAGCGGCGGCAGATATTACATCTACGTCACGGGTCACGATGCCGTTTACGCCTACCACTCGGACAAGCTTTTCGAGGGCTGGGAGTTTCACGGTAAGGTGATGACAATGAAGGGTCACGACTCCTTCTGGGCACCGAGCGTAATTGAGCTTGACGGAAAGTTCTATATGTACAACTCAATTGAAATTTACAACGATACTCCCGATAAGGGCGGTCACAGAGGTGCTATGCACGTTTCCGTTGCTGATAATCCCCTCGGCCCCTTCACGAACACAAAGCAGATTCTGCACCCCTTCTCCATTGACTCTCACATTGTGAAAAACGAAGCGGGACTTTTCCTCTTCTATTCATCAAACAAATTTGAGGGCGAGAGAATCGGCACCTGCATTTACGTTGACAGAATGCTTGACCCCGTAACTCCCGAGGGAAAGCCCGTGCTTGTGCTTGAGCCTACTCTCGACGAGGATATCTACTGCAGAGACAGATACAAAAAGGGTCAGCATTGGCACACAATTGAGGGAGCCTGCTATTTCAGAGAGGGTGACTGGCATTATCTGATGTACTCGGGCAACTGCTTTGAGCAGCCCACCTATTATATCGGCTATGCAAGGGCAAAGACCGACGAAACCGACCTTACAAAAATCAAATTTGAAAAGTATCCCGACAAGGACACCTATCATCCCGTGATGAAGGCAAACGAATTTGAGGAGGGTACGGGGCACCACTCAATGATTAAAGAGGACGGTCAGTGGTATGCTGTTTACCATGCCCGCGATTACGGTGACAATGACGGTGCGAGTGCCTTTGATGCGAGAAATGCGAGAATCTGCAAGCTTAATGTGGAGGACGGTATAATTACGGCAGAAAGATACTCTGACCATATATAAAACAAGCAAAGTTCTTTTGGTTACTTTTCTTTCAAGAAAAGTAACGCCCGACCGGCGAGGTCATAAGAAAATTATAAACCAACAAAGCCAACACGGATTTTCTCTGTGTTGGCTTTGTTTATTATCTGTGCACTTTTATCTGATAAAGCAAGGGGCGTTGCCCCTTGACCCCACAAGCTTTTGTAAAAGCTTGACCAAAACTTTTCTTGTTTTATTTCTTATAATATTTTCCTGACTTCTTCAGATACTCCACAAGCATCCCCGTCCAGTCCGTCTGTATAAAATCATATCCCCTGTCCGCAAGATATCCCCAACCAAGGTCCTCACTCACCGTAAGCGCCGTATCGTCACTGTGACCGCCCGCAAGCTGCTGCTTGTGATTGAATATAATCGCATTAGCCCACAGAAGCTTTCCGTCACCGTGAATTTTTTCAATAAAGGCATCACCTGCCACCTCGGCAGAATCACTCTTGAAGCAGGTCTCAATACCGACATAATTGATATTCCTTTTCAAAAGCTCCTCGTGACAGTCGCACCTTTCCTTTACAATCGGCATAAAGAGAAGCTCGGGGGCAAGTCCCTCAAGCAGGTCAAACACCTTTTTCGACGGCGCACTTTTCACGAGCATCTGCTCTGTCATTCCGTGACGCTTCACCGCCTCATAAATCTTCTGCGGGTTTGACCAGAATTTGTCAATGTTTATGTAGCACCTTCCCTTGAACTGCTCAAGAAAATCATCAAAGTCTGCAATGCCGAACTGAGTCGGTGTATTGTCGGCATTTACATAGCGCAGCTTTTTTATAAGTGAAAAGGGAAGCGTCCTTAAAAGCAAGGGCTTGTTAAGGTGTGCATGCTCCATAAGCGGATGAAACAAAAACAGCTTACCGTCAGCACTTATGCTCACGTCAACCTCAAGCATATCCGCTCCCTGCTTAAGCGCAATTTCATATGAAGCAAGGGTGTTGCAGGGAATATTACCGCCCGCCGCACCTCTGTGTGCAACTACTATTATATTTTCCTTTGCCTTTTCCCGTAAATCAAAGTTCATATTTTTCCTCCTATAACAGACTGAATATGTCTCCAACTGTGGGAGCAATATAATCTGCTCCCGCCTCTTTAAGCTCGCTTTCACTTCCGTAGCCGAAAAGGACGCCTATTGACGGTATGCCGTTTTCCTTTGCGCCGTAAATATCGTGCTCTCTGTCGCCAATCATAACAGCATCATCAATTGAAAAACCGCCCTTTTCCATGGCATATTTTATAACGTCACCTTTTTTGTTGCGTTTTTCGTCCATCGAAGCACCGGCCACAACATCAAAGTATTTTATAAGATCAAAATGCTCAAGTATCCTCACAGCAAATTCCTCAGGCTTTGAGGTTGCAAGTACAATTTTTCTGCCCGACTTTTTTATTTTTTCAAGCAGTTCAGGTATACCTTCATAAACTTCATTTTCAAAAATGCCCTTATCCCTGAAATATTCACGGTAAACCATAATCGCTTCCATTGCCTTTTCCGACGTAAATGCATAATACTTCACAAAGGAATCGTTAAGAGGAGGTCCTATAAAGGAATAAAGGCTTTTTCTATCCTCTACCTTAATGCCGTACTTTTCAAGTGCATAAGCAACAGAGTTTGTTATTCCCACCGCCGGGTCGGTGAGAGTTCCGTCCAGGTCAAAAAGAATTGTGTTATACATTTTTATCCTCTCCTTGCAATTAGCATAGTTGTATTTTCAATTCTCATTACTTTTTCAACTGACTCAAAACCTGCCGTTTTCAGCATCGCAATCTGATTTTCAACGGTGCAGGGTGTATCGTAGTGAAAAAACTCATTTTCTCCTATCCCCTGCTCTTTTCTTATTCTTTTGTTTTCGCTGAACCAATGCTTTTCCTCTTCATCGGCTTCAACCATATAGTCACATTCAATGTAAACGCCCTCATCGGTCAGGGCATCATATATTTTTCTGTAAAGCTCTGTCTTTTTCTCTTTTTCAAAATGGTGCATTGTCTGAAAGGAAACGGCACAGTCAAAGCCCTTGCCGAAGTCAGCAGTAAAATAATCACCGCAGATAAGCTTTATATTTTTATCCGCGTATTTTTCACAGAGTTTACACAGCATCTCTTTACAAAGGTCAACACCCGTTACGGACAAATCGGGGATTTTACGGAAAACAGCTTCAAGCTCAAGTCCTGTTCCGCATCCGAGGTCAAGGAGACTGCGACAATCCGCGGGCACAAATTCAGCCATTTTCAGATAGCCCTCCTTACAGCCTTCAACCTCGTTTATCATATGCTCATCATACATATCTACGCGAGCGGCAAAAAACTCCGCCATTCCTTCAAGCCTTTCCATAGTCTCACCTCTGTAAAAGCATTATAATATAAAATCAAGCCTCTTGTCAAACATAACAAGAGACTTGAAATCTTAATCAAATAAAGGCGTTGAAAAATATCTTTCCGCCGTATCGGGAAGAATTGTAACAACGGTTTTGCCATTGCCGAGCTTTTTTGCAAGGCGCTTTGCGGCGGCAACATTTGTACCGCTGCTGATTCCGCACATCATACCTTCCTTGGCTGCAAGCTCCTTTGCAGTAGCAATTGCCTCCTCATCGGTAACAACGCACACCTCGTCATAAATATCGCAGTTGAGGATTTCGGG
Organism: Acutalibacteraceae bacterium; assembly: GCA_045658745.1. Taxonomy (GTDB): domain Bacteria; phylum Bacillota; class Clostridia; order Oscillospirales; family Acutalibacteraceae; genus UBA6857. The sequence continues at coordinate 8,746 of JAZOVO010000040.1, forward strand.
AATAAGCCCGTCGCCGATGCCCATCTGCATATGACTTTCAATTTCACCGCCTGAAAGAATAGCAGCCTTGTCAGGCTCTACCGCCCAGATTTCCATATCGGGATTAGCTTTTTTGAGTGCCTCACCGATGCCCGTAATTGTACCGCCCGTGCCGATACCCGCACAAAAGCCGTCAATCACACAGTCTGCCTGACGGAGAATCTCCTCGGCAGTAGCTGAACGGTGGATATCTGAGTTTGCGGGATTTTCAAACTGTGAGGGAACGAAAACAGCTTCGGGGTCATTGTCACGGACACGGAGCGCAAGATCACGGCAAATCTGGATACATTTACCGATATCGCCCTCATCGTGAACAAGGCTTACCTCGGCGCCGTACTGCATTACAAGCTTACGTCTCTCCTCGCTTACGGAGTCGGGCATAATTACCCTTACCTTGTAGCCCTTTACCGCACCGACAAGTGCAATGCCGATGCCCTGATTACCGCTTGTGGGCTCAACAATCATCATTCCCTTTTTAAGCTCGCCTCTTTCCTCGGCGTCAATAATCATATTATAAGCCGTGCGAGTTTTGATTGAGCCGCCGACATTGAGACCCTCAAATTTAACAAGTATATCTGCATCCTTTTCACCCGTCATATTCCTCAGCCTTATAAGCGGGGTGTTACCGATTGCTTCAAGCACATTATTATATACCATTCTATATTCCTTTCGATAAAAAAGCATAAAAAATATATCCGTGGTATTGTAACACACGGATATGTTTTTTTCAACAGATATATACCATAAATTATTCAATTTCCGAGAAAAAATCACGGGCGAGGACATAAGCCTGCTTACCGTCCTGAGAAATATAAGAGCCGTGGTTTGCACCCTTGATAATTGCAACCTTACTGTCCTTTATATTTTCGTGGATAAACGCCGTATCGGAAAGCCACATAATATCATACTCACCAGCAACGATGTAAGCAGGGCAGGTGATTTTTGAAAGCTTCTCCGCATCAATATCGGGGAGGGTCAGCATCATATCATTGAGCTTATCAGGCTTCATCATATTCATCACCTTAACACCGAGAGGGAAATAAGGCTTGAACTCACCCGGCACGGAGTTTGCACCGCAGGAAATAAAGCCGCCGAGCAGATCGGGATAGGTATAAGCAACGGTAAGAGCGTTTATACCGCCGTCGCTGTGACCCATAAGGTAAGGTTTACTCAGCTTCATTTTGTCGCAGAATTCTTTTATATCCTTTGCCATAAGATCATATGATATCACACCAGGATCGCTACTCTGACCGTGGCAACGGCTTTCAATTACATAAACCTTATAGTCATTTGCAAGGTAAAGTGCGGCTTCCTCAAGGGATTTTTTACTTCCGCCGTTACCGTGAACGAGGATAAAATCGTGACCCTTGTCGCCATAGACAACGTAATGCATTGTCATTTCGGAAAGCTCGATATCGCCCTCCTCAGTTGCACCCGAAACAGGCTCGGGGATGTTGCTTGTGTCAAGGGTGATTAAGTTATAGCTTTTTGACGCCTGACGGACATAAACCTGCCACGCACCGAGACCCACAACGGCTGAAAGTGCAACACAGCCGACAGCGGTGAGGATTTTAAGGTTTTTTTTCATATATTTCTCTCCTTTTGTTTTATGCTTCAATTCTATCAATTTCTGCCGTTTATGTCAACAAAAAACGCCCCCGACGGGACGAAAGCTTTCATATTCAACAATTATAATCGCGTCGCAGACCCTTAATTTTTTCACAGAAAAAACATCATTCGCCGCAAGGCGTACATCATTTCTGCAAAGCAGAAGCATCATAAAAAAAGAAATAACCCCCGAGGACCGATGTTTCTTCACACATCTTTGTTGGTCCGGGGGGTTATCTCTGTTCATCCTTTGTATCTAACTTCACTTTGGTCAACCTCGCTTTCTGCAGAATGGTTGTCTTCTTTTTTCATTCTGATCTTTGACTTTCATTTTATTTTTTGTTTTTCAGAATGCTTTTATTGAAGACCTTTGGGTTTTACCTGTTCATTGGTATCACCTTTCCCTTTCTGTGACTATATATTAACATAAAAAATTCCACATTTCAATATCTTTTTTGTACAAAGTTAACTATATGTTTTTTATGCAAGAGGGAGAAATCGGGTCAATATACCCTTAAAGTATTGACATTTGACTGTGAATTTTGATATGATATATTTGTTGGGGTGCTTTTTGCACCCTATATTTTCTTACAGAATCTGAAAGAAGGAGAAAATATGACAAAGCAAGAAAAACGGACAGCAAAAACCAAGGCCTTTGAGCAAAGGCAGCTTTCCTCGCTCAAGGCAAAATCCATGAAGGGCACGTCGAGCAGCTATTTTTTCATTCTGCTTGTGATTATCGCCTTTGTAAACATTATTGACGAGGTAACGAGTAACCTTTCGGTTTCCGTGCAGTCATCCTTTGTTACGGAGTTTTTCGTCAACCGACCCTTCTTGGGCAAAATGTACACCTTTGAGGAGGGACTTTCACTTCACACCTCGGTAAGTGTAATCAGCTATGTGCTTGGCGCCGTCACACCCTTTTACAAGGCACTTGCGGACAAGTGGGGCAGAAAGCCGTTGTTTGCAATGTCGACCCTCGGTATGAGCCTTGGTCTTCTTATAATTTACTTTTCACCGAACTACCTTGTTTTCCTTTTAGGCTATGCAGTAATCGGCTTTTTCTTCGGTCACGATATTCAGATTATCTACATCCTTGAGGAAGCTCCCGACAAGTACCGTGCCGCAATTTACAGTGTGCTTAAGGCTCTGGGCATTTTCGGCGTTGTATGCATCCCGATGCTCCGTGACACGCTGATGGGCAACGACCCCACATTGTGGAGAAGAATATTTATGGCTCCCGCCATTGCGGGTATAATCGCCGCACTTATGGTTGTTATCCTTGCAAAGGACACAAAGGTGTTTATGAGCGAGCGAATCGCTTACCTTTCAATCCCCTATGAGGAGCGTCAGGCACAGAAGGAACGCGAAAAGCAGGAGAAAAAGGCACAGAGAAACCAGTCAGGTGTTTTCAATGCGGTCAAGTACATTTTTGCAAATAAGGATACAAAATCGCTTATTATCTCCCACATCATTTTTGATGCAGGTATGCCTGCCATTGCTCTTTATTATGAATCCTCAATGCACATTGCAGGAATGAGCACCTCAGACATAACAAAATCAATGTTTGTCCTTCCCATAGTATATGCGACCCTCACCTTCTTCTCGGGCTTTATTGCTGACAAGCTCGGCAGAAAAAAGACCATACTTGCCGCAAGCATCCTTTCAATTACGGGCTTCATCCTCTTTGCTGTGGGCATCAACAATCTGTGGAATCCCTACCTTATCGGCGGCTTCTGCGGACTTTATCAGGGCTGCTACTGGATAGGCAGAGACTATATGAACATTATGATGACGGAAAAGGTACCCACGGACATCCGCGCCTCTGTTGTCGGTGCTGAGGGTCTGCTTGTTATCATCGGTCTTGCTGTAGGCTATATTCTTGCCGCAGTGCTGATGCTTATTCTTCCCGTATATCTTACCTGTCTTATCGTTGCTCTCCCCTGCGTTGCCGTTGCGGCGGTAATTCTCGGTGCAAGGGTTAAGGAAACCAAGGGTGCAAACCTTGACGAGATTGGTATGGAATAAAACAAGTAAAGTTCTTTGCATCGTCGCCGAAGCGCGTCCTGTGGACGAAGCAGCGAGGCGAGGATGGCGCAGCGGTCAAAATTTCTGCACCGCTCCAAGGTGCAAAGAAATTTTGGGAACCGCAAGAGGACTTTTCTTACAAGAAAGAATGCCCGCCCAGCGAGGGCATAAATAAATATTATGACGATATGCAAAACTCCCTGCAGTTAAATTCTGCAGGGAGTTAATTTATTGCGGTAAGTATTATTTCATCATATAGCTGAAGCCCATCAGCAGATACAAGGGACCGAGGCAGTACACCATAAACATTTCCTTATGAGGCACCTTTGTTTTAAAGCAATCCGTCAGCAACAGACACTCGAACACATAAGACCCTGCACCGCAAAAATAAGCAATGCCCTTTAAAATATGATGTATGTCAATATGAGATATTTCGTCGAAAACGAAGGAAACCAGAAAAAGTAATGCCGCCGCACCCACAAGCAGGTTACGGATAATGAGCATAATATGGTCACGGTCGTAATGCTCCTTATGAATAAGCTCATCCTTATCGGAAAGCGCATCGTCAACGGTGTGCACTATCTGTTCAAATAAATCTGACATTGTTTACCTCTTTTCTTTGTTTCTTTCGTTTATTATAGCATATTTTTGTAAACTTGGCAATAAACAAAAGCTCCCCGCAGTTGATTTTGCAGGGAGTTAGTTTGTTTTGTCGCTCGCCGCGGGGCTTTCTTTTCTTGTAAGAAAAGAAACAAAAGAACTTTACTTGCTTTCCTTTTTCTCGGGAATCAGGAATATAAACACAAGTGAGCTTACAAGTAACATCATCGGATAGAACATCTTACCGATAATCTCAAATGCCGTAATCTCCTTACCGAGAGTATTAACGGCAGAAATCGCAACAAGAATCTGCGCACCGTAGGGAAGAAAGCCCTGAACAATGCAGGAGAAGGTATCAAGAAGTGAAGCAGTCTTTCTCTTTGAAATATCGAAATCCTTTGACATTTCAGTTGCAATGGGGTTAGCCATAACAATTGCAACGGTGTTGTTTGCCGTGGCAATGTCCATAAGACCTACAAGCATACCTATACCAAGCTGACCGCCCTTCTTGCCCTTGAACACCTTACGGATGCCACCGAGAAGAGCCTCAAAGCCGCCGTTATGCTTAATAAGTGCGCCAAGAGCCGCAACAAGAATTGCCACCATCGAGGTTTCAAACATACCTGATGCACCTGCGCCCATACCTGAAAGCAAGCCGGGGAAATCAACTGCACCGGTCAGGAGCATAATAACGCTGCCCGAAAGGATACCGATAATAAGTGTAAGGAAAACGTTCACGCCGAAAATACCGCTTAAAAGCACAAGCACGTAGGGAATAATCTGTATCATATCATATTCCTTTGTGATGCTCTCCGTAATATCGGCACCCATTGACATTGCAATAATAATCACAAGAGTAACAATAGCGGCGGGAAGAACAATTGCAAAGTTTGTGCGGAACTTGTCCTTCATCGCACAGCCCTGACCGTTACAGGCAGCAATTGTTGTATCTGAAATAAATGAAAGGTTATCACCGAACATTGCACCGCCGACAACCGTACCCACGCAAAGGGGAAGTGAGAAGCCTGAGCCCTCTGCAATTGCAACGGCAATAGGAGTAAGCAGGGTAATTGTACCGACCGAGGTACCCATAGCCGTTGAAACGAAGCAGCTTACAAGGAAGATAACCACAACTGCCATTCTCGGCGGCGTTACGGAAAGCATAAAGTATGCAACGCTTTCGGCAGAGCTTCTGCCGACAACGCCCACAAAAATACCTGCCAGCATAAATATCAGAAGCATTGTGACAATGTTTTTGTCGCCTACACCCTGACCCATAATTTCGAACTTTTCATCAAGGCTTTTGCCCTTTGTCTGAAGCACCGCTACAAAGAGCGCAACAAGAAATGCAACTACAACGGGCACGCTGTAAAAGCCCATAGGGATTTTCATAACATACTCAAACACAACACCGAGTGTAAGATAAAACACAACAAACACACCGATGGGAATGAGCGCTAAGGGATTTGATTTTTTCATTCGGATACCTTTTCCTTTTCTTTTGATCTGTATTTTTCAATTGTTGCTATAACCTTCTTGTCGTTATAGAAGATAAAGAAGATAAGCGAAAGAAGGCTGAATGCGCCTGCACATACGCCCGTAAGCTTAACACCGAGGAGGCTGACAGACTCACCCGCACCCGCACCGATAGCAAGAATGCTTGAGACTCCCATCATTGCTATTGCGGAGGCAACCTTTTCAATAAAGGTCTTTACCGCAGAGAAGATACCCTCTCTGTTAACGCCGTTTTCAACGCTGTCGAGCTGAATGATATCGGAGATAATTGACTGAGGAAGAATATTGATTGCCGCAAAGGGGAAGGCAACGATAACGCCGACGATAAGGCCTACAATAAGCTCATTACCGGGAGCGAGAGCGGCAAGCTTGTCACCGAAGTAAATAATACCGAACACAATTGTGAACACAACGCTTGCGGCAACAAGAGGTGCCTTTTTGTTATACTTACGGCTGAGCTTGATAATAAGCGGGAAGAGACAGATAGCCACTACAATCGCCGTGAGCATAACAAGGAAGGACTGAGACTCAGGCACGTTGAGGAGCATTGTTATGTAGTAAAGCATTGCTGACTGGAAGAATGCCATTGAAACACCGCTGAAAAGGTCACCGGCAGTAAAAACAACAAAGTTCTTGTTTTTGAAAACAAGGGCAAAGGATTTTAAAATTGACTCCTTGGGCTTTGTGTTTTCTTCAACATAATCCTTTTCATTAAAGGCCGTGGCACTTAAAAGCAGGCAGGTAATGCCGATTGCAGCAAAGACGGTGAACACCGTTCTCCATGCACCGATAGGTGTAAGACCCGCTTTTTTGAGCATATCCACAAAGAGAGTTGCGGCATACATAAATGAGCTTGAGCCCATAAAGAAGGCTGTGCTTATTCCGTAATAGCCTACTCTCACCTTTGTATCGGGGATAATCTCAGGTACAAGAGCATTTCTCGGGATGAAATAGAAGGTATAAGCGGTATAGTAAACAATAAGGAAGAAGCCGACCCATACTGCATTTGCAGCGCTGCCTGCCTTAAAGGGCGCATAGAAAATAAGAAGCACGGACAGAGCATAAGGAAGAGCCGCATAGCGAAGGAAGGGCATTCTTCTGCCTGCCTTGTGAGTGCACTTATCGGAAAGCGATGCAACAAGAGGGTCTGTAACGGCGTCAACGACCTTACCGATAGCGGTAATAAGAGCCATAATTGTGATAAAGCCTAAAAGCTTGTTTTCAGGAAGAAGGTTGGGCAGACCGCTTTTCTCGGTCGGCTGGAAGAAATAGAGAAGATAGTTACTGATCATACCGGTGAAAAGACCCTTTGCGATATCGGCAAGACAGTAACGGTACATCTTTCTTTTTGGAAGTACTTTTGTCATAATGATTTTCCTTTCGATTATTTTTTACTTAATTTAACAGTTTAATATTATACATTAAATAAAGGGAGATTTCAATAGGTGGGGCTGTTTTTACGGATATAGAAAAAGTCACGTACAAGCCGTGACCTAAGAAGTTTAAAAACCGATTCAGTGATATTTATAAGAAAAACCAAAATACGATTTAAATTAGCTTTTCTAAAATGAAAGTGACGTCTCTTTCTTTATGTATTGTGACATATTTTAAATGATAACAATATCAAATACAGAGAGTTTTTCACGTTATTGGTAAATAAAGCGCTTCATATGACACCCTCTCTTGCAAAACGAAAAGGTCCCATCAATGAGAGAACTGTCAAAATCTTTGATCTTGGCTGAGGGAGTAAAGGCTCGAACCTGTGACACCTCGACTTGCGGTTCCCAAAGTTTCTTTGTGCCTTGGTGACTCCCCACAGTGTGGGGAGATGTCGGCAAAGCCGACAGAGGGGACGGCCGCCGTCAGCGGCGGCGCCAAAACTTTGACCGCTACGCTGTTCAGAGGCTCATTTTCCCGCCCCCAAAGGCGCAATAAGCTTTTACTGAGTGTCGGTCAGAAATATGGTCGATTTGCTTCGCTTGGAGCGCTCGCAACTCTCCCTATTTCTTCCTGTTCAG
>JAZOVO010000041.1:0-3300 GCA_045658745.1 Acutalibacteraceae bacterium
TGACTCCCGCAAGCTTTTGAAAAAGCTTGACCAAAACTTTTATTGTTTATTTATTTTCTGCAATTCTCTTCTTAAATTCTTTAATTGTCATCAGGAAGGGGATTGCCGAAAGCACAACAAAAATTATACCGTAAAGATAAATATTACCGTTAGGAATGTACTCTGCCTTTCCGCTTAATTCGTTTATAAAGGTCTCACCCGTCTGCTTAACAACTGCCTCACCTACAAGTGAGCCGCCTATCATCGGGAACAGCACAAAGAAGAGAATCCATATACCCTCAAACTGACCCTTGCTTGTCTGCGGGAAAAGCTGCTTTGACCATACCTTTGTTGTCTGCAGAATTGTGATATATCCCGCACCAACAAAGAAGATACCAACCCATATACGGAGATTAAAGATGTTTGATGTGTCAATCATATCGGGAGTGATGGGTGCGAGAATTGCAAGTCCTATAACATTAAGGATAATTGCCGTAACGGAAACAAGGTGGTGTTTATTTCTGTTAATGAGCATTGAAGCGGGAATTGCAAGAAGCATTGAAATGACAAGAGGAACAGCCTCAATAATACCCATCTGGTCGGCTGTGTAGCCGAGATAATAAATGATGTAGTTTCCGATATAGGCAAAGTAAACATTAAAGCCGATAAAGAAAATCATAACGCCGATTGAAACTAAAAGAAGCTCTTTTTGCTTAATAAAATCCTTGAAATTGAAAACGGAAAGGAACTGCTTGATAAATGAGCCGTTTTTATAAGGCTCAACGTCGTCAGCCTTTGTAAGGAAGAGCATTGATGCAATGCCGAAGATAATAACGGCAACACCCATTACAACAAAAAGGCGCATATAGTTATCATTTTCACCAACAATAAGTCCGCCGACAACTGTACCGAGAATAGTGCCGAGAACGGGCTGTGTTGCAAGGGCGGCACCGATTTGTCCGCGGTTTTTATCGGTGAGAATATCCGTTGTCCATGTGTTGAAGCCTGCGTCGTTACCCATTGAGCCGAAGAAGCTCATAATCGTATCGGCAACAACAACGCTTATGGCGGCAAGCATATACATATCCTTGCTGATAAATTCCGTAAGACCGAAACCTATGGTAAAAATACCCCAGAGTATGTATCCGATTGCAATAAAGCGGCGGCGTTTACCTGTTCTGTCAGCCCAGGTGCCGAAGAAGAAGGTGGCAAAGGTGGTTGCAAGGGCGCTGCAGATAAGCATGCCTGTTACGATTGAGGGGTCCTTTGCAATTTTTGTGTAAACAAAGGTGTTGAACCACTGGTTTTCCATATTCCAGCAAATCTGACCCGCAAGACCTAGACCCCATATAAGGGACCACATTTTAAAGCCTGAGGCTTTCTTTTTTTCTTTTAAGCTCATATTTTTTCTCCTTTATTTTATGGTGATTCAATGATAGCACAGGTTGGGGAAATTTACAAGGGAAATTTGAGGAGGCTCTGCCTCCTCACCTCCGCAAGCTTTTGAAAAAGCTTGACCAAAACTTTTATTGTTTTTTGTTATGTATTTTTCTTTTACTTGACTTTATTTCCCATTTGTATTATTATAATGTGAACAGTTTAAGGCAACTGCCTTATCCTTAAAATTCCTTCTTACCACGCCGAAGCCATCGGTGAAAGGGAGAAGACCGAAAGGAAGTATTTTATATGCTTAAGAACACAGAAAAATCAATGGAAAAGCTCGTTGCACTTTGCAAAGGCAGAGGCTTCGTTTATGCAGGCAGTGAAATTTACGGCGGCCTTGCAAACACCTGGGACTACGGCCCTCTCGGTGTTGAGCTTAAAAACAACATCAAAAAAGCATGGCTTAAAAAGTTCGTTCAGGAGAATCCCTACAACGTAGGCCTTGACTCAGCAATCCTTATGAATCCTCAGACATGGGTTGCATCAGGTCACCTCGGCGGCTTCTCTGACCCTCTTATGGACTGTAAGGAATGCAAGACCCGTCACAGAGCCGATAACCTTATCGAAAACTTTGACGGTACAAATGTTGCAGGCTGGTCCAACGAGGAAATGAAGAATTACATAGATGAAAAGAACATTCCCTGTCCCGACTGCGGAGCTCACAACTTCACTGATATCCGTCAGTTCAACCTTATGTTCAAGACCTTCCAGGGTGTTACCGAGGACAGCAAGAATGAGCTTTATCTCCGTCCCGAAACAGCACAGGGTATTTTCGTAAACTTTGCAAATATTCAGAGAACAACAAGAAGAAAGGTGCCCTTCGGCGTTGCACAGATCGGTAAATCCTTCCGTAACGAAATTACACCGGGTAACTTCATTTTCCGCGTTCGCGAGTTCGAGCAGATGGAGCTTGAATTCTTCTGCAAGCCCGGCACAGACCTTGAATGGTTTGACTACTGGAGAGCATACTGCCGTGACTGGCTCTATTCTCTTAACATCAAGGAAGAAAACCTTCGTCTTCGTGACCACGACAAGGATGAGCTTTGCTTCTACTCAAAGGCAACAACCGACTTTGAATACCTCTTCCCCTTCGGCTGGGGCGAGCTCTGGGGCGTTGCTGACAGAACAGACTACGACCTTACACAGCATATCAACACATCAGGTAAGGCACTTGACTACTTTGATCCCACCACAAATGAAAGATATATCCCCTATGTTATCGAGCCCTCTCTCGGCGTAGAAAGACTTTTCCTTGCCGTTATGACCGAGGCTTATGACGAGGAGGTTGTTGACGCAGAGAAGAACGACTCAAGAGTAGTGCTTCACTTCCATCCTGCACTTGCTCCCATCAAGGCAGCAGTTCTTCCTCTTTCAAAGAAGCTTAACGCAGAGGCTGAGGAAGTTTACCATATGCTTCAGAAGAAGTTTATGACTGAGTTCGACGATGCAGGCTCAATCGGTAAGAGATACCGCCGTCAGGACGAAATCGGTACACCCTTCTGCATTACCTATGACTTTGAGTCAGCAGAGGACGGCTGTGTAACAGTTCGTGACCGTGACACAATGCAGCAGGAGAGAGTTAAGATTGACGAGCTTGTTGCTTATATTGAGAAGAAGCTTGAGTTCTAAAAATTAAAGTTTTTTTGGTTACTTTTTTTACAAAAAAAGTCTCGGCTCGCGCCGAGCGACAGATAATAAGACCACCGAAAAATCGGTGGTCTTTCTTTTGATGAATTATTTAAATAATCAGTATTTTTTTTAGTTATTCAAAATCATTATTTTCAAGATTTCCTATATGCATTTCGTGTAAGCGATATGAATGCGGATGAAATTTATCGTTCTTTATTGTTATTGTGTCGTAATCAACATTCGTTTTCA
>JAZOVO010000042.1:0-21478 GCA_045658745.1 Acutalibacteraceae bacterium
TATTTATCAGCTTCAGCAAAAGCAGACGCAATTTTATTATTATCAAGAGAATCAAAAACGCTCTTGTTTACATATTTCCAAAAATTAGGTGTTATAAACCAATGTCCCGTGACAGGTCTGTTAAGAACTCTGCCGGAATCAAAAAGGACAGCTTTGATGGTTTTCAATTTTATCACTTCCTGCTTTTTTCACATTATAGCATAGAGCAAAAATATACGCAATAACTTGCTCTTATTTTTGTTGTATGCTATAATATAACCATAATCAGAACTGAGGATGAGCTTATGAATACAGAAAACAGTATGGTAATTTTTAAAACAGATGACAATCAGATAGCTGTTGATGTTCGCTTTTATGATGAGTCTGTATGGCTGACATTAGACCAAATGGCGACTCTTTTTGAAAGAGATAAATCTACAATTTCAAGACATATTAAAAATGTGTTTGCCGAGGGTGAATTGGTACAGGAGTCAACTGTTGCAAAATTTGCAACAGTTCAGTTTGAGGGTGACAGAGAAGTAGAAAGAATGCTTGACTATTATAATCTCGATGTGATTATTTCCGTCGGCTACCGTGTAAAATCGCAGCGTGGTGTTCAGTTCAGGCAATGGGCAACAAAGCGACTTAATGAATATATCCGCAAGGGCTTTACAATGGATGACGAAAGACTTAAAAGCTTAGGCGGTGGCGGATACTTCAAGGAGCTTTTAGAGAGAATCCGTGATATCCGTGCTTCCGAAAAAGTCTTTTACCGTCAGATATTGGACATCTATGCTACAAGCATAGACTACGACCCCCGTGCGGAAATCTCCGTTGACTTTTTCAAAAAGGTGCAGAATAAAATTCATTATGCCGTTCACGGACAGACCGCCGCAGAGGTTATTTACAACCGTGCCGACAGCGAAAAGGAATTTATGGGACTTACCTCGTTTAAGGGAAGCAGACCACATCTGAGTGATGCAAAAATCGCAAAAAACTACCTTGACGAAAAAGAACTTCGCTCCCTCGGTCAGTTGGTTTCCGGTTATCTTGATTTTGCCGAAAGGCAGGCAGAGCGTGAGCAGACAATGACAATGAAGGATTGGTCAGAGCATCTGGACCGTATTCTTACAATGTCAGGCGAACAGCTTCTTATAGGTGCAGGCAGTGTTTCACACGCTCAGGCTATAGATAAGGCAACCGAGGAATACAAAAAATATCAGCAAAAAACCTTAAGTCAGGTTGAGAAGGATTATCTTGATACTATAAAAATGGTTGAAGAAAAAGTTTTTGATTGATAAAAGGAGCTGTTGTTTTGCACAACAGCTCCTTTAGTTTATACCGTACCTATTTTATTTATCAGCTTCTTACAGATATTCGCAAAGAAAATCAGCGTTACCGTAAGTGAGGCGATTTCCGCAATGGGGAAGGCAAACCATACATTGCTTACTACTCCTGTTTTTGAAAGCAGATAAGCTGCAGGAAGAAGTACCACAATCTGACGGGCAAAGGATACAATCATTGAATAGTAGCTCCTGCCCAATGCCTGGAAGGATGCGCCGAAGTTGATGTTTACCGCCGCAAGCACAAAGGAAAGGCTTATGAAGCGAAGGGCGGGAACGCCGATAGACATCATATCCTCACTTGCGTCAAAGAGGCGGAGCATCTGCTCGGGAATAAGCCACATAAGAAGGGTGCCGAAGGTCATAATCGCAACGGCAATTATGCAGGAGAAGCGGATTGTTTTTATTATACGGTCGCGGTTTTTTGCGCCGTAGTTAAAGGCGATGATGGGGATGATACCGTTGTTAAGACCGAAAACGGGCATAAAGATAAATGACTGAAGCTTGAAGTAAACTCCGAAAACAGCCGCCGCTGTGGAGCTGAAGGAAAGGAGAATCTTATTAAGGAAGAAGGTCATAAAGGAGCCGATTGCCACCATAAGAATTGACGGCACACCGATTTTGTAAATCTCGGTGATGATTTTAAGGTCGGGTCTGAACTTTTTAAAGGAAAGATTGATTTCCTTGTTGAAGTGCTTGTTGAGGATAAGTCCGATGATACAGGATGCAATCTGGCCGATGACCGTTGCAACGGCGGCACCCTTTGCCTCGAGGCGGGGGAAGGGCCCGATGCCGAGGATGAAGAGGGGGTCAAGGATGATGTTGATTATTGCACCCGTAAGCTGGGTGAACATTGAAAGGGTGGTTTTACCCGTAGCCTGCATAAGTCTTTCGCAGGTAACCTGACCGAAAACGCCGAAGGAATAAATGCATACCACTGAAAGATAGTCAACGCCGTAGCTGTAAATGGGACTGCCTGTGTCAACCTGACCTGCAAAGAATATCTTTGTACCGAAAAAGCCGAAAAGCATAAAAGCAAAGCCGCTTAAAAGAGCAAGTAAAATACCGTTTGCGGCAATTTTGTTTGCTTTTTCATAGTTCTTTTCACCGAGGGAGCGTGACAGCAGAGCGTTGATACCGACACCCGTACCCGTAGCAACACCGATCATAAGGTTCTGCACGGGGAATGCAAGGGAAACAGCCGTAAGGGCATCCTCGCAGACGCGGGAAACAAAGATACTGTCAACTACATTATAAAGAGCCTGAACAAGCATGGATACCATCATCGGCAGGCTCATTGAAATCACGAGCTTTGTTATGGGCATAACGCCCATTTTATTTTCTTTCATTTATATTGTACCTCCTTCACTTTAAAAACCGACTTATTATAACACAATATAAATTTTAATGCTATATTTTTCGAAAAAACCTTTATTAAATTTGCTTATAAGAAAAGTGGAGACTTTGTGCAAGTTGACAAAAATCTTTAACAATTATTATTTCTTTTGAAATGATGTAAAATTATGGTATAATTACTATGACTATTTCTGTCAGGAGGTACAGATATGAAAACTTTAAAAAAGGCACTTGCTCTTTTACTGAGCATTATTATGGTTTTCTCCGTCTGCTCTGTTGCAATAAGCGCACAGGCTGATTTCGGTGAAAAGAAGTCGGAGCTGCAGTTTGCGGTAATGTCCGACCCCCATTACTATCCCGAGTCACTTACGGGAAACAACTGTGAGGCGTGGCTTGACTACTGCACAATGGGCAGTAAGCTTTACCGTCATTCCGACGCTATTGTAAGGACTGCACTTGACACTATGGTTGCAAGAAATCCGCAGCTTAAGTATGTTTTTGTGCCCGGTGACCTTACAAAGGACAGCGAATATGAGGCTCATACAGAGCTTGCAAAAATCTTCCTTGAATATGAGGAAAAGTACGGACTCGAGTTCCTTGTAATCAACGGCAACCATGACATTAATTCCCCGAGAGCATCAACCTTTGAAAACGGTGTTCAGGAGCAGGGCAGGTCAATTACAGTCGATGAGTTCCGTGAGGTTTACGCCGACCTCGGCTATGACCTTGCCGTGAGTGAGTATGCAAAGAAGGGCGACAATGTTCCCGGTCAGCTTTCCTATGCGGCAGACCTTGACGATGATTACAGACTTATTGTTATTGACAGCTGTATTTACAGCTTCGGTGAGCCCGATTCATATAAGACAGAGGGTATGATAACCGACGAGCTTATGGTATGGATAAAGGCAATGGCTGACGAAGCAATTGCCGCAGGTAAGGTGCCTATGGTTATGGTGCACCACGGCCTTTCCGCACATATGGAGGTTGAGCCTTCCATTACCTTTGCATTCCCCCTGAATGACTATATGAGCAAGGCAGAGCTTTTTGCTTCCTGGGGTATTCACTATGCATTTACGGGTCACCTTCACACCGATGATACATCAAGCGTAATCAACGATGACGGTGAGGTGCTTTACGATATAGAAACTACTTCCGTAACCGGTTACCCCAACACCTACCGTGAAATCACGCTCTCATCATACAAGAGCGGTGAAAGTGAAATTGAGGTTAACTCCGTTGACTTTGACGATGCAAAGGAATATACCTTTGACGGCGTTACATATGAAAAGAACAGCTTCAAGTACAAGGCGTTTGCTCTTTGCTACGGCGGTGCTACAAGCGAAGACGGTGCTCCCGACTGCGGCGAATTCCTTATGGGTATTGTCAAGAGCTATCTCGGCGGCTATATTGAGCAGATTGCCGCAAGCGGCAGCGTTGGCGAATTCCTTAAAACAATGGATATCGACCTTGAAAAAATCCTTGGTGACTTTCTCTCACCCTATATCGGTGACGGTATCGGCATAGGCGGCTTCAACATTTTCAGCGTTGAAAACCTTATGTGGTTTATTGACGACCTTCTCGGTCAGGTATATGACCTTTATATTGCCGACAGCGATGCTCTTTACGCATTGCTTGAGGACGTTATCTGCAAGCTTGTGAATTATCAGGTTTCAACCGTTCCCTGCACAAAGTTCATTGATACCTTCGGCTTCGGCGACCCCGAAAAGCCCGGTACTCTCGGTGATGCCGTGCTTTCAACCCTTGTTTACTGGACAGGCGGTAACGAGGATATCAGCGACGACGAGTTTATGCAGGACACAATCAGATACTTTGATGAGGACTCAAATGCCTTCAAGGGCTTCTTCGACCTTGTTGTTGATGTGCTTCTTCACGACATTATCGAGGACAGTATCCTTGCAAAGCTTGAAATCCGCGTTGACAAGCTCCTTGCCGACGATGAAATTTCAAAGCGTCTGGGCGAAGGTGTAAACTATCTGCTCAGCTATGTTCTTCGCGGTGACTTTACCTATATGAATCTTGTCAACACCGTATTTGAGCTTGAAATTCTTCCCTGGAAGGACCTTTACGATGTACTCGACAAGCTCCTTATGGAAAAATACCTTACGGAAAGTCAGTTTGAATCTCTCGGCATTTTTGTTGCCTATGTGCTCAATGACTTCAATACCGATGTAAATCCTGCCTATAAGGGTGACTACGGTGTTAAGTATAACTCCCTTCCCGTTGAAGTACCCGTAACCCGTGAAAACTACCGCCTTCCCACAATGGTCAGCGTAACTCTCGGCGACAAGAAGAATGAGAGTGCATATATCAGCTGGTTCTCAAAGTCAACTGTAGGCGGCGACATTGAAATTTATAAAGCTGACAGCGAGCCTGAATTTACAGGCAAGGCAACTGAGGGTGTTGAGGTTAAAACTGAAGCCGTTACACGCTCCTATCCCGGTATTGACCTTGGCTTTATCGGCTTTATTACATACGAATTCCCGATGAACCGCCATACCGTTACCCTTACAGGTCTTGAAGCAGGCGCAACCTACTACTACCGTGTGGGTGATGCCGAAAAGGGCTGGTGGAGTGAAACAGGTAAGGTAAAGGTTGCTGACGGCAGTAAGGACGTTACCTTCCTTCACGTTACCGACCCTCAGTCACAGAACGAGAGACAGTATAACCGTGCATGGGCAAAGGTGCTTGAAAGTGCCTTCAATGAGCATCCCGACGCTGACTTCGTCATCAACAGCGGTGACCTTGTTGACCACGGTGACAACCAGAAGCAGTGGGCATGGATGTTCAATACAGGCTCTGACTACCTTATGGATACCTATATGATGCCTGCATCAGGTAACCACGAGGGTATGGGTACAAACGCTACTGTCAACAACTTCGTTCTTCCCAATATGCCCGAGCAGGATACAGCAAGCGGTGCTTACTATTCCTTTGATTATAACAACGTTCACATTGCCGTGCTCAATACAAATGACCTTGCAGAGGATGAATCTCTCTCTGCAAAGCAGGTTGAGTGGCTTAAAAAGGATATGCAGCAGAGCGATGCACAGTGGAAGTTCGTAATGCTTCATAAGGCACTTTACTCCCAGGGCTCACACTATGCCGATGACGATGTTGTTGCAATGCGTGCACAGCTCGGCGCCCTTATGCCCGAGCTCGGCATTGATATGGTATTCCAGGGACACGATCACGTTTATATGAGAACGGGCTCTCTTGTGAATAATGCCCTTACTCCCTACGATAAGGTTTACCTCAACTACGGCGAAGACGTTTACAGAGCACAGGTTCAGCCTGAGGGCACAACCTATGTGATTTCAGGTACTGCAGGTGTAAAGACCTACATTCAGAATGATGTTACCCTTACGGACAAATACTTCCCCAGAGGTGACAAGATTCTCTCTGTTGACTATCCTATGTATTCCGCAGTAAGAATTGTTGACGGTGTGCTTTACTTTGATGCATACGAGGTTACTGAAAACGGCAGCGAAAAGGTTGACTCCATTGCAATTCAGAAGGACACAACCCAGGGCGATATCAACACAGAATACGTTGAGCCTGAGGTGCCCGAGGAAGAGGAGAAGGATGCAACCCTTCATTCAATCCTTGATATTCTCTTTAAGATTCTCAAGGTAATGCTCAATATCTTCGGAATGTACATTGCACCGGTTCTCGGTAAATAATTAAACCTTGTACGGAAGGGGCTGTAAAATTTTTACAGCTCCTTCTTTTTTTGTCTCTCTGCCTTCGGCTCCCGCTCTCTCCAAAGTCAAAACCTACAACTAAATTGTGCCTTTTTTTCGTTTATTTGTCCTTATTGTCGAAATTACTTTTCGACCCCGTTTTATGTTGACATTTATTGCCTTTTTGTGTTATAATTACGGCGTAAATTTCGGCGGTTTCCATGCCGCAAAATTCCCTTGAAACTGACGGTTAAGTGGAGTTCACCACACGGATCGGGGAAGTAATATCTGTCGACCGTCTGGGCAACTTGCAAGGGGAGAGAAAATCCCTTTTGTAGGTATGCCCTTTTGTTTTTATCAGTCAATAATTTTTCACAATAAGAATCCCGCAAAGGAGGAAAAAACCAATGAAAAAAGTAGCAATCATCATGGGAAGTGACAGCGATTTACCTGTTGTTTCAAAGGCAGCCGATACCCTTAAGCAGTTCGGTGTACCCTTTGAGCTTCATATTTTCTCTGCTCACCGTACCCCCGAGGAAGCAAGAGATTTTTCCGTTAACGCAAGAGAAAACGGCTTCGGCTGTATCATTGCCGCTGCAGGTATGGCTGCACACCTTGCAGGTGCAATTGCAGCTAACACAACTCTCCCCGTTATCGGTATCCCTATGAAATCAAAATATCTTGACGGTATTGACGCCCTTCTTTCAACCGTGCAGATGCCCTCCGGTATCCCTGTAGCCACAGTTGCAATTGACGGTGCAGTCAATGCCGCCTTGTTGTCTATTGAGATACTCGCCGTAAGCGATGCAGAGCTTGCAGATAAGCTTATGGCAAAGAGAAAGGCTGATACAAAGGCAGTTCTTGAAAAGAACGCCAAAGCAGAGGCCGAGTTCAATTCATAAATTAAAAATAAAAAAATAAATTATCAAAATATAAAGGAGCTACAACCATGGAAAAGATTTACACAGGTAAAACAAAGGACGTTTACAAGCTTGAGAACGGCAACTGCCTTCTTAAATTCAAGGATGACTGCACAGGCAAGGATGGCGTTTTCGATCCCGGTGAAAATGCAGTAGGCCTCACAATTGACGGTGTTGGTGATGTTAACCTCCGTATGTCAATTTACTTCTTTGAAAAGGTTAACGCAGCAGGCATCAAGACTCACTATGTAAACGCAAACCTTGAGGATACAACAATGGAGGTTCTTCCCGCAAAGGTATTCGGTCACGGTCTTGAGGTTATCTGCCGTCATAAGGCAGTGGGCAGCTTCATCCGCCGCTACGGTGATTACATTGAAGAGGGTGCAGACCTTCCCGCATATGTTGAAATGACCTTCAAGAACGACGAAAAGGGCGACCCCCTTGTAATCAAGGATGCTCTTGTTGCTCTCGGCGTTATGACAGACAAGCAGTACGACGACATCAAGGAAATGACCCAGAAGATTACTCAGATTGTTGCTGACGACCTTAAGGAAAAGGGTCTCGTTCTTTACGATATCAAGTTTGAGTTCGGCTACGATCCCGAAGGCAATGTAATGCTCATCGATGAAATCGCATCAGGTAATATGCGTGTTTATAAGGATGGTCAGTACATCGATCCCATGACCCTTTCAGAGCTTTTCTTCGCATAAGCAAAAAAACGTACGTAACAACTATCGGCGATATATTTTAAGGAGCATTTAAATGGGCGGTTTTTTTGGCGCAACTTCAAAAAGAGATGTTGTTCTTGACGTGTTTTTCGGTGTTGACTATCATTCACACCTCGGCACCCGCAGAGGCGGTATGGCTGCGGTGAATGAGAAAAGCGGCTTTCAGCGTGATATCCACAATATCGAAAACTCACCCTTCAGAACAAAGTTTGCAGGCATAACCGATGAAATGCAGGGCAACGCCTGCATAGGCTGCATAAGCGACAGCGACCCGCAGCCTATCATTATGCGTTCCAATCTCGGTATATATGCAATTACAACCATCGGCATCATCAACAATGCCGAGGAGCTTATACAGGAGTTTTTCGCAAAAACGGGCGGACACTTCACCGCAATGACCGGCGGAAGAATCAACTCAATTGAGCTTGCCGCCGCACTCATCAATCAGAAGGATAGCTTTGAGGAGGGCATACGCTTTGCCCAGGAAAAAATTGACGGCACGCTTTCTCTTCTTATACTCAAGGAGGACGGCACAATCATTGCCGCAAGGGATAAGGTCGGCAGGCTTCCCGTTGTTATCGGTAAGGACAGCGACGGCTACTGTGTATCCTTTGAATCCTTCGCCTTTGAAAAGCTTGACTATGAGCGCGTGAGAGAGCTCGGACCCGGCGAGGTTGTTGAGCTTTCACCCGAGGGTATAAGGGTGCTTGTAGAGCCCGGCAAAAAGATGCGTGTGTGTTCATTCCTGTGGACATACTACGGCTATCCCAACTCAAGCTATGAGGGCACAAACGTTGAGGTTATGAGAACCCGCAACGGTGAAATTATGGCAAGAGAGGATATGCTCGGCGGTCTTAAAAAGGAGGACATCGACTTCGTTTCCGGTGTTCCCGATTCAGGTACGCCCCACGCTATCGGCTATGCAAACAGGAGCGATATTCCCTTTGCCCGTCCCTTTATCAAATATACTCCCACCTGGCCCAGAAGCTTTATGCCGACAAACCAGAGCGAGCGTAACAAGGTTGCAAAAATGAAGATGATTCCCGTTCACGAGCTTATCCGTGACAAGAGGCTTCTCTTTGTTGACGACAGCATTGTAAGAGGTACTCAGCTTCAGGGCACAGTTGAGTTTCTTTACTCAAACGGTGCAAGGGAGGTGCATATGCGCTCCGCCTGTCCGCCGATTATGTACGGCTGTAAATATCTTAATTTCTCAACAGGCACATCGGACTATGACCTTATAGCAAGAAGAACAATCCGTGAGCTTGAGGGTGACGAGGGTGAAAAGCATATCTGTGAATATGCCGACGCCTCCACCGAAAGAGGCAGGGCAATGCTTGACAGCATCTGCAAAAAGCTCGGCTTTGCTTCTCTCGGCTACCAGAGTATAGAAGGACTTATTGAAGCAATCGGTCTTCCGGCAGACTGCCTTTGCACCTACTGCTGGAACGGTAAGGAATAAAATAAAGATTACAGGAGATTTTAATTATGGATCATAAAAATTCTTTTTCTGCCAGCTATGCTGCTGCAGGCGTTGATATTACTGCAGGCTACAAATCTGTAGAGCTTATGAAAAAGCACGTTGCAAGAACACGCAACGAGGGCTCAGTTGACGATGTAGGCGGCTTCGGCGGGTGCTTTGACCTTGCTTCAATCGCAGGTATGGAGCATCCCATTTCCGTTTCCGGTACAGACGGCTGCGGCACAAAGGTAAAGCTTGCAATCCTTATGGATAAGCACGACACAATCGGTATTGATGCAGTTGCAATGTGCGTAAACGATATTATCTGCGTCGGTGCAAAGCCCCTTTTCTTCCTTGACTATATTGCCTGCGGTAAGAACTATCCCGAAAAGATTGCCGAAATCGTAGGCGGTGTTGCAGAGGGCTGTGTACAGTCAGGCTGCGCACTCATCGGCGGTGAAACTGCAGAGCATCCCGGTCTTATGCCCGAGGAGGACTATGACCTTGCAGGCTTTGCAGTAGGTGTTGTTGACAAGCCCAAGATGATCGACAACAGCAAAATGGCTGCAGGTGACGTGGTTATCGCTCTTCCCTCAACAGGTATTCATTCAAACGGCTTCAGCCTTTGCCGTAAGGTGTTTGATATTGATAACAATAACCCCGAGCTTTATGTAGCAAGAGAAGAGCTCGGCGGCAAGAGCATTGCAGAGGCTCTGCTCGTTCCCACAAAGATTTATGTAAAGCCCGTCCTTGCTCTTATCGAGAAGGTAAAGGTAAAGGGTATTTCCCACATTACCGGCGGCGGCTTCTATGAAAATATTCCCCGTTCAATTCCCGACGGACTCTGTGCAAAGATTGACAAGTCAGCAGTAAAGGTGCTTCCTATCTTCGACGTTATCGCAAAGTGGGGCAACATCCCCGAGCGCGATATGTACAACACCTACAATATGGGCGTTGGTATGAGCATTGTAGTTCCCGCTGACGAAGTTGAGCTTTCACTCGGTATCCTTAAGGAAAACGGCATCGACGCTTATGTAATCGGTGAGATTATCGAAGGCGACGAAAAGGTGATTCTGTAATGGAAAAGAGAATCGCAGTTCTCGTCTCAGGCGGCGGAACAAACCTTCAGGCACTTATCGACGCCGAAAAAAGCGGCATTATCAAAAACGGTAAAATCAGCCTTGTAATTTCCAATGTAAAGGGTGCATATGCACTTGAGAGAGCGGAAAAAGCGGGCATTAAAACCGAAACGGTTATAAAAAAGGAGCTCGGCAGTCAGCAGGCTTTTGAGGAAAAAATCATTTCACTTCTTTCTGAAAATGAAATCGACCTCATTGTCCTTGCAGGCTTTATGAGCATCCTTTCCGAGGATTTCACAAAAGCTTATCCTCACAGAATAATCAACGTTCACCCCTCACTTATTCCCTCCTTCTGCGGAAAGGGCTTCTACGGTCTTCACGTTCACGAGGCGGCTCTCGCAAAGGGCGTTAAGGTGACGGGCGCAACGGTACATTTTGTAAACGAAATTCCCGACGGCGGAGAAATTATTCTCCAGAAGGCCGTTGAAATCAAAGAAGGGGACACCCCCGAAGCCTTACAGAAAAGAGTTATGGTGGAGGCAGAGTGGAACATTCTTCCCGAGGCTGTCAGCCTTTTCTGTCAGGACAGACTTACAGTAGAAAATAACATAGTACATATAGGAGAGTAAGGTATGAAAGTTTCAACAATCAAAGACGAGCTTAATTCACTTGCTTATCACGGCAGAGGTATCATCATCGGTAAAAGTGCCGACGGCAAAAAGGCAGTAACCGCTTACTTCATTATGGGCAGAAGCGAAAACAGCCGTAACCGTGTATTTGTTCTTGAGGGCGATGCAATGCGCACCAAGGCGTTTGACGAAAGCAAAATGACCGACCCCCATCTTATCATCTACTATCCCGTAAGAGTTCTCGGTAACAAGACCATCGTTACAAACGGTGACCAGACCGATACAATTTACGAGCTTATGGATAAGCAGATGACCTTTGAGCAGGCTCTTCGCACAAGAGAGTTTGAGGACGACGCTCCCAACTTCACACCGAGAATTTCAGGCATTATCCGCCTTGACAAGGAAGGCATGAACTATGCAATGTCAATCCTCAAAAGTGCAGAGGGTGACGACAGCTCCTGCGAGAGATTCACTTACGCTTACTCAAATCCCCTTTGCGGTAAGGCAAAGTTCATTCACACCTATAACTGCGACGGAAATCCGCTTCCCTCCTTTGAGGGTGAGCCCAAGACTCTTGAGCTTCCCGACCTTTGTATCGACGAGCTCACAGACCTTATCTGGACAAACCTCAACGAGGATAACAAGGTTTCACTTTTCGTAAGATACATTGACATTGAGTCAGGTGAAAGCGAAACAAGAGTTGTAAACAAGAACAAATAAGAAGGTATAAAGGAGATAGTACGATGAAAGAATTTGAACTCAAATACGGCTGTAACCCCAATCAGAAGCCTTCAAAGATTTATATGCACGACGGAAGCGACCTTCCTATTGAAATCCTTTGCGGCAGACCCGGCTACATCAACTTCCTTGATGCCTTCATCTCCTGGCAGCTTGTTAAGGAAAT
Source organism: Acutalibacteraceae bacterium (assembly GCA_045658745.1). GTDB lineage: Bacteria > Bacillota > Clostridia > Oscillospirales > Acutalibacteraceae > UBA6857. The sequence continues at coordinate 12,102 of JAZOVO010000042.1, forward strand.
CAAGGCTGCAACAGGTCTTCCCTGCGTTGCATCCTTCAAGCACGTAAGCCCCACCTCGGCAGCAGTAGGTCTTCCTCTTTCCGATAAGCTTAAGAGAGCCTGCTTCGTTGACGATATCGAGGGTCTTGATGAAAGCCCCCTTGCCTGCGCTTATGCAAGAGCAAGAGGTACTGACAGAATGTGCTCCTTCGGTGACTGGGTTGCACTTTCAGACGTTTGCGACGCACTTACCGCAAAGCTCATCAAGCGTGAAATTTCCGACGGCGTTATCGCTCCCGGCTATACAGAAGAGGCTCTTGAAATTCTTAAGCAGAAGAGAAAGGGCAGCTACAACATCGTAAAAATCGACGAAAATTATGTTCCCGACGAGGCAGAGCACAAGCAGGTCTTCGGCATCACCTTCGTTCAGGGCAGAAACAACTTTAAAATTGGTGAGGAGCTTCTTTCAAACATTGTTACAAAGAACAAGGAGCTTCCCGAAAGTGCAAAGCGCGACCTTATCATCGCACTTATCACTCTTAAATATACACAGTCCAACTCCGTATGCTATGCAGTTGACGGTCAGGCTATCGGTGTAGGCGCAGGTCAGCAGTCAAGAATTCACTGCACACGCCTTGCAGGCACAAAGGCTGACACCTGGTTCCTCCGTCAGGCTGACAAGGTGCTTGTCCTTCCCTTCCTTCCCACTCTCGGCAGAGCAGACAGAGATAACGTTATCGACGGCTACATCAACAAGAACGAAGAGGATGTTTGTGCAGACGGCAACTGGCAGAAGTACTTCACTTCACAGCCCGAGCCCTCCACAAAGGAACAAATGGACGCTTACCTTGCTACCTGTAAGGATGTTGCTCTCGGCTCCGATGCCTTCTTCCCCTTCTCCGATAACATCGAGAGAGCTTACAGAAGCGGTGTAAAATACATTGCAGAGCCCGGTGGCTCAATCAGAGACGATGCAGTTATTGAATGTGCCGACAAGTACGGTATGGCAATGGCATTCACAGGAATGAGACTGTTCCATCACTAATACAAATATCAAGGAGAAACAGATGCTTAACTATTTTAACGAGCTTGAAAAGTTTGACAGCGAGGTTTTTGCCTCCTGCAACAAGGAATTTGACCGTCAGCAGAGCTTTATTGAGCTTATTGCTTCGGAAAACATTGTTTCAAAGGCAGTTCTTCTTGCTGCAGGCAGTGTGCTTACAAACAAGTACGCTGAGGGCTATCCAGGAAAGCGCTACTACGGCGGCTGCCATTGTGTTGACGAGGTTGAGGAAATTGCAAGAGAAAGAGCAAAAAAGCTCTTCGGTGCAGACCACGCAAACGTTCAGCCCCACTCAGGTGCAAACGCAAACCTTGCAGTTTTCTTCGCTCTCCTTCAGCCCGGTGACACCGTAATGGGTATGAACCTTTCTCAGGGCGGACACCTTTCACACGGCTCACCCGTTAATATTTCAGGTAAGTACTGGAACATTGTTCCCTACGGCGTTGACGATGAAACTGAAATGATTGACTACGATAAAATGAGAGAGATTGCACTCGAGTGCAAGCCCAGGCTTATTGTTGTAGGTGCAAGTGCTTATTCAAGAATCATCGACTTCCCCCGTTGCAGAGAGATTGCAGACGAGGTCGGCGCGTACCTTATGGTTGATATGGCTCACATTGCAGGTCTTGTTGCCGCAGGTGTTCATCCCTCACCCGTACCCTATGCAGACGTTGTTACAACAACAACCCACAAGACTCTCCGCGGTCCCCGCGGCGGTATGATTCTCTGCAAGGAGGAGCTCTCTAAGGCTATTGACAAGGCAGTTTTCCCCGGTACACAGGGCGGTCCTCTTATGCACGTGATTGCCGCAAAGGCGGTTGCTCTCGGTGAGGCACTTTCCGACGACTTCAAGGCATATGCCGAGCAGGTTGTTAAAAATGCCGCAGTGCTTTGCGAAAGTCTTCAGGCTGAGGGTATCGACATCGTTTCAAAGGGCACGGATAATCATCTTATGCTCCTTGACCTTCGTAAGTTCGATATTTCAGGTAAGGAGCTTGAAGCTCGTCTTGACGAGGTTCACCTTACTACCAACAAGAACACAATTCCCAACGACCCCAAGAGCCCCTTTGTTACAAGCGGCCTTCGTATCGGTACTGCCGCAGTAACCTCAAGAGGCTTCAAGGAAGAGGAAATGAAGCTGATTGCAAAGTGGATAAAGGCAGTTATTGTTGACTTTGAAAACAGTAAGGAAGCAGTAAAGGCTGAGGTTATGGCTCTTTGCGAGAAGTATCCCATTTATTGATTTATTACACATTGAGGTGACGGATTTTCCCGTCGCCTTAAGGTGCTTTTTAAGGAGATATAAAATAACATGAAAATTATGGTTGTAGGCGGTGGCGGTCGTGAACACGCCATCATCAAAAAGCTTAAGGAAAATAAAGAAATCACAGAGATTTTTGCTCTGCCCGGTAACGGCGGTATTGCCGCTGACGCTACCTGCGTAAATATAGCGGCAACAGACCTTCCCGCAATCTGTGACTTTGCAAAGGAAAAGGGGATTGACTATGCCGTTGTTGCTCCCGATGATCCCCTCGTTCTCGGTTGTGTTGACGAGCTTACAAAGCTCGGAATTCCCTGCTTCGGACCCGAGAAGAAGGCGGCTATCATTGAAGGCAGTAAGGTTTTCTCAAAGAACCTTATGAAAAAGTACGGCATTCCCACAGCGGAGTATGAGGTTTTCACCGACCTTGAAAGCGCACTCGCTTACCTCGAAACCGCTCCCATTCCTACAGTTATCAAGGCTGACGGACTTGCACTCGGTAAGGGCGTTATCATCGCAATGACCCGCGACGAGGCAAAGGAAGCCGTTAAGTCAATGATGGAGGACAAAATCTTCGGCGAAAGCGGAAGTCAGGTTGTTGTTGAGGAATTCCTCACAGGCCCCGAGGTTTCCGTCCTTTCATTTACAGACGGCAAGACAGTTGTTCCTATGATTTCCTCAATGGACCACAAGCGTATCGGAGATAACGATACAGGTCTTAATACGGGCGGTATGGGTACAGTTGCTCCCAACCCCTACTACACAAAGGAAATTGCCGATATTTGTATGAAGGAAATCTTCCTTCCCACAATTGAGGCAATGAATAAAGAGGACAGAAGCTTCAAGGGTTGTCTCTACTTCGGACTTATGCTCACGGAAAAGGGCCCCAAGGTTATTGAGTATAACTGTCGCTTCGGTGACCCCGAAACACAGGTTGTTCTTCCTCTTCTTGAAAGTGACCTTCTTACGGTTATGAAGGCTACAACAAACGGCACTCTTGCCGAAACCGAGGTTAAGTTTTCTGATAAGCACGCCTGCTGTGTTATTACGGCTTCCGAGGGCTATCCCACCTCTTACAACAAGGGCTTTGAAATGACCTTCACCGATGAAGCACTTAAGGCTACCTTTGTTGCAGGTGCAAAAAAGGAAAACGGAAAGCTCCTCACCTGGGGCGGCCGTGTAACGGGAACTACTGCAGTTGCTTCTTCACTTCCCGAGGCTATCAAGGAAGCCTACCGTCTTTCTGACGGCGTGAAATTTGAAGGTGCTTACCGCAGATCAGACATCGGACAGAAGGCTCTTCAGGCTTTAAAATAAACTATACGGAGGGTAAAAATAATGGTTTATCGTATATTTGTAGAAAAGAAGGCAGGTCTCGACAACGAGGCAAAGGGTCTTCTCAGCGAAGCAAAGCATCTTCTCGGTATTGAAGGCTTGGAGGATATCCGCCTTTTCAACCGCTACGATGCAGAAAACATCACAGAGGAATTATTTGACTACGCCGTAAAAACTGTTTTCTCCGAGCCTCAGCTCGACAACGTTTCCGACAGCGTGGAAATCCCCGAGGCATATGTTTTTGCAGTAGAGGCTCTTCCCGGTCAGTTTGACCAGAGAGCAGACTCAGCCGCACAGTGTATTCAGATTATCTCTCAGGGTGAGCGTCCTCTTATCCGTACTGCAAAGGTTTACGCTCTTTACGGTGAGCTTACAGAGGCTGATATCGACGCCTTCAAGCACCACGTAATCAACGCCGTTGAAAGCCGTGAAGCCGCAATGGAAAAGCCCGAAACCCTTGCCGCTACATATGCCGCTCCCGAAACAGTTGACACTGTAGAAGGCTTCATCGCTATGGATGAAAAGGCACTTGCCGAGCTTCTTGACGAAAGGGGACTTGCAATGGACCTTGACGACCTCAAGTTCCTTCAGGCTTACTTCAGAGATACAGAAAAGAGAGACCCCACAATCACGGAAATCCGTGTTGTTGATACATACTGGTCAGACCATTGCCGTCACACAACCTTCTCAACTCATATTGACAATGTACGTATTCACGACGAAGCCGTTCAGAAGGCTTACGAGCGTTACCTTGCCGCCCGAATCGAGGTTTACGGTGAAGAAAAGGCAGCAAAGCGTCCTCAGACTCTTATGGATATTGCAACCATCGGTACAAAGACACTTAAGAAGAGGGGACTTCTTCCCGAGCTTGACGAGAGTGAGGAAATCAACGCCTGCTCAATCCACGTTACCGCAACAGTTAACGGCGAGGATCAGGACTGGCTTCTTATGTTCAAGAACGAAACCCACAACCATCCTACAGAAATCGAGCCCTTCGGCGGTGCCGCAACCTGTATCGGCGGTTGTATCCGTGACCCGCTTTCAGGCCGTGCCTATGTTCATCAGGCAATGCGCGTAACAGGTGCAGGTGACCCGAGAAAGACTATTGCCGAGACAATGGCAGGCAAGCTTCCCCAGCGTAAGATTTGCCAGACCGCTGCCGCAGGCTATTCCTCCTACGGTAATCAGATTGGTCTTGCTACAGGTCACGTTGCAGAAATTTATCACGAGGGCTTTGTTGCAAAGAGACTTGAATGCGGTGCAGTTGTTTCTGCCGCTCCCGCTTATAATGTACGACGTGAGCGCCCCGCACCCGGTGACGTAATCGTTCTTCTCGGCGGTCGCACAGGCCGTGACGGTATCGGCGGTGCTACAGGCTCATCAAAGAGCCACAATATGAAGTCACTTACCACAATGGCTTCCGAGGTGCAGAAGGGTAATGCTCCCGAGGAAAGAAAGATTCAGCGTCTTTTCCGTAACGCTGAGGTTACCCGTCTTATCAAGCGTTGTAACGACTTCGGTGCAGGCGGTGTTTCCGTTGCTATCGGTGGGCTTGCTCCCGGTCTTCAGATTGACCTTGATGCAGTACGTAAAAAGTACGAGGGCCTTGACGGTACAGAAATTGCTATCTCCGAATCACAGGAGAGAATGGCAGTTGTTGTTGAGGCTAAGGATGCAGATAAGTTCATTGCATTTGCAGAAGAAGAAAACCTTGAAGCTTACCGTGTTGCAGTTGTAACCGAGGAAGAAAGAATGGTTATGAAGTGGAAGGGCAATGTTATTGCCGACCTCAGCCGTGCCTTCCTTGACACTAACGGCGCAGTCAAGCATACAGATGTTGACGTAACGGAAAAGGATCTTTCCGTGCTTTCAAGGGCAATGTTCAGTGACCTTCGTGAAATGGCTTCTGACCTTCGTACCGCAAGCCAGAGAGGTCTTGTTGAACGCTTCGACTCAACAATCGGTGCAGGCAGTGTTATTATGCCCTACGGCGGTAAGCGTCAGCTTACTCCCGCGCAGTCAATGGCTGCCGTGCTTCCTGTGCTTCCCGGTCAGGAGACAGATATGGCAAGCGTGTTCAGCTGGGGCTGTGATCCCGACCACCTTTCAGTTGACCCCTACACAGGCGCTCACGCCGCTATTTACAATTCAGTTGCAAAGCTTGTTGCCGCAGGCTGTGACTACAAGCTTGCTTACCTTACACTTCAGGAGTTCTTTGAAAAGCTCCGCACAGAGCCCGAGCGTTGGGGCAAGCCCTTTGCCGCTCTTTTAGGTGCTCTTGATGCACAGCTTGAATTAGGTGCAGCCGCTATCGGCGGTAAGGACTCAATGTCAGGCTCATTCCTTGACAAGGATGTTCCTCCCACACTTATTTCATTTGCTATTGCTCCCATTAAGAAGCAGGATGTTATCAGCCCCGAGTTCAAGCAGGCAGGCAACCCCGTTTACCTCTTCGGCGCAAAGGATGAAAGCGCTGACAGCCTTAAGGCTACATGGGAAGCCTTCCACGAGCTTTGCAAGGCGGGTAAGGTCAAGGCTTCATGGGCAGTTGAAAGAGGTATCGGCGAAGCAGTTATGAAGATGAGCTTCGGTAATAATATCGGCTTTAAGTCAAGTGCCGCTCTCGGTGAAAACTGGCACCTCGGTATGTGGGGCTTCATCGTTGCCGAGCTTACAGAGGACGTTGAAACCCCCGGCGTAATGAAAATCGGTGAAACAACCGACGAGGCAGTTATCACTCTCGAAAATGACAGCGTAGCAATCGAGGAGCTTTACAAGCTTCATACCGCTACTCTTGAGGACGTATATCCCACAAAGGCAAAGGAAGATAAGGGCGAAATTCCTACCTTCTCCTTTGAGGGCAAGTGCGAGGCAAGACCTGCAAACAAGGTTGACCGTCCCAAGGTGCTTATCCCCGTATTCCCCGGTACAAACTGTGAATACGATTCAGCCCGCGCAGTAGAGAAGGCAGGCGGTGAGGCAGAAATCTTCGTAATCAGAAACCTCACAGCAGAGGACGTTGCAAAGAGCGTTGAAGGCTTCTCAAAGAAGGTTAAGGAAGCACAGATTATCTTTATCCCCGGCGGCTTCTCCGGCGGTGACGAGCCCGACGGCTCCGCAAAGTTCATCACAGCATTCTTCCGCAACCCTGCTGTTAAGGAAGCAGTCACCGACCTTCTTGATAACCGTGACGGTCTTATGTGCGGTATCTGTAACGGCTTCCAGGCACTTATCAAGCTTGGTCTTGTTCCCTACGGTAAGATTATCGACACTGATGAAAGCTGTCCTACCCTTACCTTCAACAATATCAGCCGCCACCAGTCAAGAATCGTGCACACACGTATCGCATCCGTGAAGTCTCCCTGGCTTAAGCTTATGAATGTAGGCGACGTTGTGAATGTGCCTATCTCACACGGTGAGGGTAAATTCCTTGCTTCTGCTGAGCTTATTAAGGAGCTTGCCGCAAACGGACAGATTGCAACACAGTACGTTGACCTTGAGGGCAAGGCTACTGCTGATATCGACTTTAACCCCAACGGCTCACTTTGCGCTATTGAGGGTATCACATCACCCGACGGACGAGTATTCGGTAAGATGGGTCACAGTGAGAGAATCGGTGACGGACTTTATAAGAATGTTCCCGGTGAGTATGACATTCAGATGTTCAAGGCAGCGGTAGAATATTTTAAAAAGTAAGAACAACAAGTAAAGTTCTTTGATTCTTTCTTACAAGAAAGAATGCCTGCCCGGCGAGGGCATTATAAAAAAATTACACCGTCCCGGAAACAGGGCGGTGTTTTTTATAACTGTCATAAAATACAAATATGGAATTAAAAAACGCGGGTATTCAAGGTTTTTTAACAAAATTGTGAATTTTCTATTGACAAACGGAATATATTGGTATAAAATATAGCTATCCTAATAATAGGAAATTTAAAAGGAGGTACATTCAAATGAAAGAATTTGCAGCATGGCTTAACGAAATGGCAGCAGGCGGTGCAGAAGGCGCTGACAAGACAAACGGCGACTTCCTCAGAGCTTTCCTTGCAAACTTTGCTAAGGCAATCATCGCTCTTCTCGATGCAATTGGCGAATGGCCCATCGACGTTCAGTAATTTTTAGTTTTGAAAAACTAAGTAAACCTATCAGTTCAACTGAAATCTAATAAGGAGGACTATATAATGGATAAGATCCTTGAATTCTTTAAGGCAGCTCTCGCAGCTCTCTTTAAGCTCCTTGGTATCGAAGTAGACGAAAAATTTGCTGACAACATCGGTTCAGCAATTGAAGACGTTAAGAACTTCGGTGACGAAGCAGCAGCTGAATAATCTAATCATTTATATGATTTAAATCGTATAAAGCCCACCCACCTCGGGTGGGTTTTTATTTTATCTCAAAAAAGAAAAAACAACATTTTGTCGGCTTTTAACACAATTGTGAATTTTCTATTGACAAATTCATTTTTTTGTTATAAAATGATTTCATCCTATAAAGGAAATAATAAAGGAGGTACCGTATAATGTTCGATTGGATTAAGGAAAACTGGGCAAAGATTGACGATGCAGTTATGGGCGTTATCAATTTCCTCAAGGAAGTTCTCTCAAAGTTCGCTGAGTGGCCTATCCTCAACGTAGAAATCTAAGTGCGCGTATAGCAAAAAAAATAAGATAAGGAGGATATAATAATGGAAGCTATCTTCAGAGCATTAGTTAATGCAATCAGCAAGATCGTTGTTCTTTGCGGCGGCGATGAAATCACAATCAACGAAACAATTTTCGGCGATATCATGAACTGGTTCAAAGAAATCGGCGTTAAGTTTGCTGACTAATAATTTTTATATGATTCGAATCGTATAAAGCCCACCCGAGAGGGTGGGTTTTTTCTTATATAAACATATTTATAAAAATAAATAAAAAGTGGTTGACTTTTTACGTCTTTTAGGTTAAAATGTTAACAGTATATAATATCAACGCTTTATATAGTAATTTAAAGGAGGAAAAAACTATGAAGGATATGTTCGAAAATGTAGCTCCCAAGCACATCATTGCATACTTCATCGCAGTGTTCAATGTAATCCTTGCAACCTTCGGTCTTGACGGTCTTGTGCTTGACGGCGAGATGCAGGCAGACGTTCAGAAGTGGATGGATGCTCTTTCAGGCAAAGAGGTTGAAGAATAATTTTTACAGAGTAATCCCTTTCCTTACGGAGAGGGATTTTCTTTTGCAAAAAACTTTTAATTTTGTTCAAAATTTGTTGACAATTTGCTTATTATGCGGTACAATACTATTGCAGACGGATGAGTAATCATCTGAACAAATTTTAAACGGAGGTAAAGTATAATGGATATTAAGGCACTTATCGAAGCACTCTACAGCCTTCTTAAGGATTTCCTTGCACTCATCGGCCTTGGCGAAAAGTTCGAAAAGGTTGAAGGCGATGTTAACGAAATCCTCGGCAAGGACGCTGAATAATTAAAGCACAAATAAAAGCAGACCGTACGCGGTCTGCTTTTTGTTTATTTAATGTGACGGGTGAAAATCAAGGCGCAGCCTTGGATATAATCAAGCTGACAGAATACACACCTACGGTGTGATGATATGCGCCGCACCTTGTGTGGCGATGAAATATAGCCTATTCAGGCTGATGATATACCAAGCCTGTCGGCTTGAATAAAAAAACCTCGTTCATAAGAACGAGGTTTTTTGGTGATCCATCGGAGATTCGAACTCCGGACACCT
>JAZOVO010000043.1:0-23541 GCA_045658745.1 Acutalibacteraceae bacterium
CTGGATTAAAAACAAAAGTAAATTTTCTTTGATATTAAATGCGACAGGAATACTGATTTTTATTATCAGCACACAGCCTTATGCAGCAACTTTTATGTTCGTATTGCTCATTATTAAGGCATTGTTGCTTATAAAATGGCAATGATACGGAAAGTATCGCTCGTGTGACATCCCGTTTCTTGTGTTTTCTCTAGCCTTCCTTTAAACTTAATTCAGGTGAAAGCCAAATGTTAAAAGGTAGGTTGATAAAAATGACAAAAAACAATCAGAGGACTCTTTATACCGCAATCTGTACGCTTGCTGTATTTGTGTTGTGGACGATAGCAATTCAATTTATTGATGTTAAAGCAATCGGCCCACAAAACTCCTCTGTCGGATTCACAACTCTTAATCAGTTTGTTCATAATCTTACAGGTGTTAATATGTCGCTTTACACGATTACTGATTGGTTAGGTCTGGTTCCGCTCGGTTTTGCACTGGGATTTGCCTTGGTTGGGTTTATACAACTGATTAAGAGAAAACATATCCTGAAGGTTGATTTCAACATTCTTGCTCTTGGTGGCTTCTATATCGTTGTGTTTGCAATGTACATTTTCTTTGAACTGTTTGTTGTAAACTACAGACCAATACTGATAAACGGCATTTTGGAAGCATCTTATCCGTCATCAACAACTATGCTTGTAATGTGTATTATGCCGACATCAATTATGCAGTTTAATAATCGTATCAAAAATAAAACATTGAAAAAGCTTATTTCAGTATCGATCATTGTTTTTATCCTTTTTATGGTTATCGGCAGAATTCTTTCAGGTGTACATTGGATTACTGATATAATTGGCGGTGCAATGCTTAGCTGCGGACTTGTAATGCTGTATTATTTTGTCAGCAAACTTAAATTTTGAGTAAATCCCTTATGAACACTCGCACCATATTCAGGAAAGCACTCACTTGAAGGTGAGTGCTTTTTTTATTTTATATGAAAACAGAGCAGAAAGAACGCGTCCTTCTGCTCTTTGTTGTTTTATTTAATCTTCGGTAAGCTTGCAGCTGCAACTGACTGACCTACTCGGCGTGAGTTTTCATCGGGAATGTGAAGCTTGATTTTTGCGGCAAGCTCGGGGAATTCCTTGTCAAGAACCTCCTGTGTTCTTTCAAGGAGGATTGTTCCGCCTTCACCTGAGGTTACACGGCCCATAATGATAACGTGCTTGATATCGTAGAACTCGGTGTAATATGCAATTGCATAGCCGAAGTAAGCACCGATTGTGTCATAGATTGCGGCAGCTCTCTCGTCCCCGTTTTTCATAAGCTCCTGAACAACCTTGAGCTTTTCAGCGGGGGAGAGGCTTTCGTCAAGCTCAATGCCTGCAGCGGGAGCGAGCTTGATTACGCCGTCCTGTGAGAAGTACTTAACACCGCAGCCGTAGTCGCCTGACCACTCGTCAACCATTGCATCCTTGCAGTAGTCAACGGGAACAAATGCAAGCTCGTTGAGCCAGCCTGTGATGTTGCCGTCGGGATCAATGTAGCCGCCGGCTTCACTTGTACCCATTGCAACACCGAGAACGGAGTCGTCGTTGAGGTCCATAGCACCTGCAAGAGCAGTTACGTCACCGTCGTTTGCAACTTCGATGGGAATGTTCTCACCGATTTCCTTTGCAATGTCGAGGTACATATTCTTAACTCTCTTTTCGCAGTCCTCTTCGCTTACCTTGATGAAAAGTGAAGCCGCCATAATGCGGTTGTTAACGTAAATACCTGCTGATGAAACGCCGATTGCATCAACTCTTGGCATTTTTGAAGCGGCGGTTTTCATTGCCTCAAGAATACCCTGATAGTGATATTCGGGATCGGAGTTGAGCTTGGGGAACCATACAACCTCTTCAGAATATACGCTTTCGCCGTCGATAACTGCGCTTACCTTTCTGTCGCTTCCGCCTGCGTCAAAGCCGATACGGCAGCCGTCAAGGTGTCTGCCGAGAGGTGCGGCGGATGACTTATCCTCGGGTGCATCCTCAAGGGCGCAGATTTCAACCTCGAAGTCCTTTTCATAGGTCTTTTTCATATGACCTACGTCAAATGCGCGGAGTCCTGTGGGGGTGTAAGCCTCCTTGATTTTAGCACCGACACCGTCAGCGCCTGCAATTACAAGCTTGTGTGCGCCTGCAACCCATACAAGGGATTTTGCAATACGCTCAACAAAGCGGAAGTTTTCCTCGTCTCGGCCTGTGCCCTCGGGGAAAATTCTTGTTTTGTATGTAGTGGTGTAGCCGTCGTTTCTGATTGCGGCGATGATTACATCTTGACCGTTTTCCTTTGTAGCCTCGCGCATCTCACGTACAACGAGTGAAAGGGGTTCAAACTGAGGGTCAAGCTTTGCGGGTACCTTAAGCTTCATATTTAATCTCTCCTTTGATGATTGTTTTTTCTATATTGAATTCACCGTCGGTAATGATGATGTCAGCATCCTTGCCGGTTTCAAGTGAACCCTTTGTTTTGTCAATGCCGAGTACGGTAGCGGGATTGAGGGATGCACAGTTAACGCATTCGTAAAGGGGAATATCGGAGTTTGAATAAACGTTCCATACACCCTTGTTGAGGTGCAGTACACTGCCTGCAACCGTTCCGTCCTCAAGGCGGCACACTATGCCCTTGTAGATGATTTTCTGACCGCCGAGAGTATATTCTCCCTCGGGAAGTCCGCCTGCAGGCAGACAGTCGGTAATGAAGCAGAGCTTTCTGCCCTTGAGCTTCCACAGCATATTGTAAAGACTTGCGTCCACGTGGAAGGTGTCTACGATTACCTCAACGCTTGCATCGCTGTTGAGTGCTGCACCGACAACACCGGGAGCACGGTGAGCGAGGGGAGTCATAGCATTGAAGAGATGCGTGACGTGCTTTACGCCAGCGTTTACGCTTGCCATTGCGGTTTCGTAATCAGCAGAGGTGTGACCCATGGAAATTACCACATCGGTGTCACGGGTGATTTCGCGGATTGCCGAAAAGTCTGCCGTGTCCTCCTCAGGGGCAAGGGTAATTGTCTTTATAATGTCGGCGTATTCCTTGACGAATGCCGCGTCGGGCTTGAGAATATATTCTGCTGCCTGAGCACCCTTTTTGCTCTCGCTTATGAAGGGTCCCTCTGCGTGACAGCCGAGTATTTCACTTCCGTCCCAGGTTTTACTTTCGTCTTTGAGCTTACGGCACACCTCAAGAGCCTTGCGGATAGTTTTCATATCCTCGGTCATTGTGGTGGGCAGATAGCCCGTAACGCCGTTTGCGAGCAGACCCTTTGAAATAGTGCGGATGCTTTCCTCTTCACCGTCGCACACATCCTTGCCGAGGTAGCCGTGGATGTGCAGGTCAATGAGACCGGGAGCAACATAGCCGCCCTTGGCGTCAATGATTTCGCAGCCCTCGGGGATGTTCTTTTCAGGGACGATGCCTTCGATTTTATCGGTGTACAAAAGTGCACAGCCTTCGGCTATTCTGTCTCTGAGTATAATTTTTCCGCCGATAACAGCTTTCACAATATCACTTCCTTTGAAAAAATATCTATTCAAACTTATTCTATCAAAACATATTCAAAAATTCAAGTTTTTGTGTAAATTTTTTCTGTTTGCACCAATATGCGAAATGCGGTTGACACATTGATGCGATTTCAATAGAAAATTTTGTAAAAAATGAATATTGACTTGATATATATATATAATGTAAAATTTATGTGATTATAAAATAGCTATAAGTTTAGCTGTGTTAAGGAGGTTTTCTAATGAAGAAAAACTTATTCAAAAAATCAATGTCAGTATTCCTGTCGATACTGATGCTTATGTCCGCGTGGGTATTTGTACCCGGTGAGCATCAGCTTGAGGCAGAGGCGGCAAGTACCGTATCTCCGAACGGTTACGTTTTGGTTTTCAACGGTAATCAGGCCGATGAAAGGGTAACCAGCAATTATATCGTTTTATGTAGTGACGGTCAGGCCGGTAACACATCTTGCGGTGTTTTTCAGTACAATCAGTCAGAAATAGTGTCTACCGATAATGTGGCGATAACATTGAATGTCGTTTATTCAAGCCATGGCAGCAATATCGAAAAATCACAGGTAATGGTAATTCCTGTTGACGTAGGTCTGTACCCTGACGGTGCAGGTGTACACAAGAATACCGCCAAATTCAACGAAATATTTAAATCAGGTTATGCTAATTCATCAAGCGGTTATCTCGGAGGAACTCCAGCGCAGGATGTGTATGATTACTTTGGCGTAACAGCGGATGATGCGGTCGGTACTATCTATCAGCCTACATCAACAACAGCATCAACAATATCCTTTGATGTAACCGACGCGGTTAAAGAAGCCAAGTCAAAAGGAAAAAATCCTTGTTTCCTTTTTGTTATGACAAACGGTTATACTTATAACAACAGTAATTGGTCGGATATAAGAATTCACAATTCTACAACATTATCCTGGTCATCACCGGCAGATCTTAAAGGTGCAATTGACAGTTACGAATCCTCATTCACTGGCAGCAGATTCAACAAAAACGTTCAGGCTGCTTACAATGCCTACAACAACGCAAAGCGTTATTATGACGCAGTTGTTTACGGTGGCGTTGCATATAATGCAAGTGTGGCACAGGGATACATCAATACACTTAACAATGCATTGGGTTCATATAATGATACATATACTGACCACCTTAATCAGACATTCTATAGCAGAAACGGTTCTGCTATCAATAAGGCCTATACAAAAAACCTTATTTGGAACGGATATGACTTTTCATGGGACATTACAACGAGTAGTTCCCGTTGGGGATTCTGGTCTCAGCTTTATTTTCATTGGGCCGTCCCAAACACAATTATCGGTATCACAGAAGACAGGGATGCAACCTTCCCTGTAACCACATTTTTCTTCTCATCGAAAGATTATCACTACGTTCGATATATCATTGCAGGTTCAGGAACAAACGGTAATGTTGTAGGAACAAATGTTTTTTCTCCTTCAACATGGAAGGTTTCAACTAATACGCACACGACCTCAGGTTGGGCAGCAGGCGCTGACGGTTGGGGCGATTGGGCATACGACTCGGGCGTTAATTCAACTGTAATCCCTCAAAAGGAAGTATCCACGCATACTTTTAGAATAGCTCAAAATACTGTTTATCAGGCATCATCCTATATGACGGCCGACCGTTACAACATTGGTGTAAACTCCTCAAATCTTTACAATAAAACCGACTTCGGTATGACTTGGGGTATTTCTGACGGTGGTACTACTGATTATCATAACTTTTATGCAAGCGATAGTACTGCAAATCAGGGTCATATTTACGCCGTTTACATGGAACCCTACAGAGTAAACTATAACAACTGGGCAACAATTCTTCCTAACTTCAATTATAAGAACTATAACGGCTATACATACAGCTCTGCAACAGCAATTGCTACCGACCTTGACTCAGCTTCCGCAATACAGGTTAACCAGCCTTGGTACGGTAACGAAGCGTACCGTAAGGGTGATATCAGTTCTGATGTTTCAGACTGGGCAAACAGAATCAACAACGGTGCAAAACACCTTGCCAATGCAAAAGCCGATGCAGACAGAGCAACAAAAATCACCAATAAATATGTTGACCTTACAAATGCAATTTCAGCCTCTGACAGCATTTATAAAAACGGTCAGAGCAATTACACATATGCAACCTGGGCCGCCTTTGCCAATGCTTATGAAGCTGCAAGAGAGCATATGGCAGCACTTAACCCTACGGGAGAAAACAATCAGTATAATTCAACAGCGGATTCAACGGAAGTTGCAAACCTCGCAACTGCACTTAACAATGCACGTAATGCTCTTACCGAAAGAACCTACGAGGTTACCTATGAAAACCTTTTCTCACTGTCTGCATGGGAAGGCACTGCTTCTGCAACCGTAAAGGACAGCAGTAAGGGTACAATGACCGTTAACGCAAATGCAGGCACAATCAAATTTGCAAACGCAAACACAAGCGGCACAAATGCCGATGATTTCTGCTATTCAGTACAGACGGTCGGCGATGATTATTATACGGTTGACCTTGATAATTCTGCTGACACAAACTACATCCTTAATTACACCTCCGCAGGCGGCTCGGGCGACCAGGTATATGTATACTTCTGGGATGCAAACGGCAACGCAGTGAATGTTGATGGCAATGCTAACGTATATTCGCTCGGCAGCGGTAACGGCAACCACACAATTAACTTCAGGGTAACACCTCAGGTTAAACAGCTTTCCTTCCGCTTCGGTGCAAGAAAAGCAGGCGAAACAATCACTCTGAGTAAAATTGCTCTTTATGAAAAGACACAGGCTAATGTTTCAGGCGTTCTCAACTGGACAGCACGTCCCGTCAGAAAGTCTTACACCTACAATTCGGTTCTTGGTGCAAGCCTTGATGTTCCCGCAAGGACAGGCTACACCTTTAACGGCTGGTACAAGGCTGACGGTACGCAGGTAACGGATGGCACGGGCGCCGTGGTTTCTTCACTTCAGGGTCTTAATATTACAGAGGACCTTACACTTTATTCAAGGTGGATAATCAACAAGTACACGGTTACATGGGCAAACGACGACGGCACGGTTATTGAAACCGATGAAAATGTTGAGTACGGTGCAGCACCTTCATATGACAGCGAAACTCCCGTAAAGGCGGCAACTGCCGAGTACACCTATACCTTCAAGGGCTGGGATAAGGAGTTTGTACCCGTAACAGAGGATGTAACATATACTGCAACATTTGATTCCGTTGCAAACAAACACACAATCAAGTTCGTAAACTGGGACGGCACAGAGCTTCAGTCAGGTGATGTTAAGCACGGTGAATTACCGGTTTATAACGGTGCACAGCCCACAAAGGCCGACAATGAGCAGTTTGTCTACACCTTCAGCGGATGGTCACCTGAAATTGCAGAAGCTACAGAGGATGCAACCTACACAGCACAGTTTACCGAAACCGAAAAAACCTATACAATTACCTGGAAAGACGGCGACGGTAAGATTATTAAAACCGAAGAGCTTTCCTACGGTGCGACTCCTGTTTATTCAGGTGAAACACCTAAAAAAACGGCTACTGCTCAGTATACATACACCTTCTATGGCTGGCCGGAAACTGTGCCTGTAACGGCTGATAAAACTTATACAGCAATATTCTATGCTTATACCAATAGCTACACGATTACATGGCTTAAGTATGATGATACAGAGCTTGACAAAGCTACGTACAATTACGGAACAATAGCTGCAAATGTCGCATTACCCGCAAATAGTGCCGCAACCTATGATGCTGATGGTCATACAACCTACAACTGGCCTGAAATAGCAGATGTAACAGCAGATGCATCTTATAAGGAAGTAGGAACAGAAGCTCCCCATGAATGGAAGGTGAACGCTGAAACTGATCCGGACGGCTGGAAGGTAACAGTTGAGCCGAGTTGCTATGCACAGGGAACAAAGGAAAGAACCTGCAGTGTTTGCGGTTATACAGAAAGCGGAACAGTTGATGCAACAGGTGAGCATGTTTACGGCAACTGGACTAATTTTAATGCGAACAATCATAAGGGCTTCTGTACAACTTCCGGCTGTACGGCAACAACAACAGAGGCACACAGTGTTGCCGAAAACAGTAAGCCTGTACATCTTGAAGGCAATTGGCATGTTTATACCTGTGAAAAGTGCGGTGAAAACGGTGCGATGGTTGGCAACGCATTTAATACTGCTGCGAGGGAAGCCTGCTACGACACAGGTATCACCTACGCTGAAATCGAAGGAGACAAAAACAATCATAGTGTTATCTGTATTTGCGGCAACACAAAAACAGCTTCTCATAACTGGGTAGAGGATGAATCAAAGCGCGTAGATGAAACCTGCACACAAAACGGTTATAAGTTCTACAATTGTCCTGATTGCAGCGCGACAAGAGAAGAAACTACTATCGCAAGTCACGATATGGTTGCAGGTGAGATTGTAGCTCCTACCTGTATAACAAACGGTTACACAATATATACCTGCTCAAACTGTACAGAAACTGAAAACAGAGATATTGCTCCCGCAACAGGTGTTCACACATTCACCGGTGAATGGACTTATTCAGATGAAGACGCAACAAAGCATATCCGTTACTGCTCAAGCGATGAAGCTTGTGATGAGTATGAAGAAGAACTTTGTTTCGATGAAGTAACTTATGGAAAGATTACAGGCAATACAAATCAGCATACCGTTATTTGTGAATGCGGCAGAGAAAAGACTGCAGCTCACAAGTGGAGCGGTTGGGTAGCCGACCCTGCGAATACCACAGATGAAAACGGCAAGATGAAGAACACCTGTGCTGATTGCGGATACGAATGGGTATCAGTTTGTGAGTATGAGGAGAAAGAGGATATTGACTCAACTTGTACCGTAAAGGGTCATACTACTTATAAATGTAAATATTGCTCAAACGGTTATACTGTTCAGAAGAGTTTTGCTGACCATAAGTACGAAGCATACGTCAGCAACAACAATGCAACCTGTAAGGACAACGCAACAGAAACAGCAGAATGTGCATATGGCTGCGGAGAGACCAATACAAGAGAGATTGCAGATTCAACAGTTGATCACAAGTATGAAACATACGTAAGCAACAACAATGCAACCTGTCAGAAGAATGCAACCGAGACAGCAAACTGTGCATATGGTTGCGGTGAGACTGACACAAAGGAAATTGCAGATTCAACAGTTGACCACAAGTATGAAACATATGTAAGCAACAACGATGCAACCTGTCAGAAGAATGCAACAGAAACAGCAGAATGTGAATACAGTTGCGGAACAGAATACACAAGAGAAATTGCAGATTCAACAGTTGGCCACAAGTATGAAACATACGTAAGCAATGACAATGCAACCTGTAAGGACAACGCAACAGAAACAGCAAGCTGTGCATATGGTTGCGGTGAGACCGACACAAGAGAGATTGCAGATTCAACAGTTGGCCACAAGTATGAAGCATACGTAAGCAACAACAATGCAACCTGTAAGGACAACGCAACAGAAACAGCAAGCTGTGCATACGGTTGCGGTGCAGAAGATACAAGAGAAGTTGCAGATTCAACAGTTGACCACAAGTATGAAACATATGTAAGCAACAACGATGCAACCTGTAAGGACAACGCAACAGAAACAGCAAGCTGTGCATATGGTTGCGGAGAGACCGATACAAGAGAGATTGCAGACTCTAAGCTTCCCCACACCGAAAAGGTTGAAGACTATAAGGCTCCCACCTGCACAAGCACAGGTAGCCAGGGCGCAACAGTCTGCTCGGAATGCGGTGAGGTTCTTGCAGAGGGTACAACGATTCCTATGCTTGACCACGAGTTCGGTACATCTCCCGTCCGCGTAATTCCCGCCTCCTGCATAAGAGGCAAGGTTTCGGTTTACAAGTGTAACTTCTGCGAAGAGACCAAGGAGGTTCAGGATTCCGCAAATGAGCTTGCTCCTCATACGGTTGTTGCAGTTGAGACTGTTGAACCGACCTGCGATACAGTGGGCTACAGCAAAAAGGTCTGCTCAACCTGTAAAGCAGAGGTAGGCTTTGAGACAATTCCCGCTCTCGGCCATGCAGATAAGGATGGCGACGGCAGTTGTGACGGCTGCGATACTGAAATCGGCGGCTCTGACAACGGTCAGAAGGCTTGCACATGTATCTGCCACAAGGAGGGTGCTCTTATGAAGTTCATTTATAAGATTCTCAGCTTCTTCTGGAAGATTATCGGTATCGGCAAATCCTGCCCCTGCGGTGCGGTGCACTATTAAATTTCAAATAACATCAGGCTCGGCATCTTCGGATGCTGAGTCTTTTTTTGCAAATATAATACTTTTGTAATATTTAAAACTATGCTCTCTCTTGACTGTTTAAATGCAGTGTTGTATAATGCATATGTGTTATTATGACATATTTTGCACAATCTGATTGAAAGGGGGAGCGTTGTGGCTAAAAAAATGCGAAAAAACGGCTTTGTAGAAGGTGCCGTAATTTCCTATGCGGCTATTGTTATTACAAAGCTCCTGGGGGCTTTTTACAACATTCCTTTTTATAATATAATAGGTGAGCGCGGAAGTATAATTTATTCCTTTGCTTACAGTATATATACCCTTTTTCTTGACATCTCAACCTCGGGCATACCGATTGCCATAAGCATTGTCCTGAGTGAATACGCCGCCAAGGAAATGTATCACTCAAAGGAGAGAGCATATACACTCGGTAAGCGGGTTGTTATGACCGTATCACTTCTGGCGTGTGCCTTCCTTATGATTTTTGCACCTCAGGTTGCGGGCTATTATATAGGTGATATGACCGACGGCGTTACCATTAATGAGGTTGCTCCCGCAATCCGTTCAATTGCCTGCTGCCTTGTTCTCGTTCCATTCCTGAGTATGAGACGCGGATACCTTCAGGGTCATAAATGTGTGGGTGTTTCATCTGAAAGTCAGGTGGTTGAGCAGCTCGTCAGAATTATCGTTGTTCTCGCGGGTGCATATGTGACAATTCACGTGCTTGACCTCGGCGTAACAAACGGTGTTTGTGTTTCTCTTTTCGGTGCATTCCTCGGTGCAGGTGCGGCGCTAGTCTTCCTTAAAAACAAGGAGAGAAACAGTAAGGAGCTTTTTTATCTTGATGCTCCCGCCGAAGAAAAGCCCGATAAGGACAGCGTAATCCTTAAAAAGCTTTTTACCTATTGCTCGGTTATTACAATCGTTTCCGTTGCTTCAGGTGTTTATAACCTCGTTGATATGAAGCTTCTGCTTGTAGGTCTTGAAAGGCTTGGTTATCCTGATGCCGATGCTCAGCTTATCGCGGGTCTTGCCTCAACGTGGATTCCGAAAATCTGTATGATCGTTACGGCTCTTGCTATGGGTATGACAAACAGTATTGCCCCTCATGTTGCTGAGAGCTATGCTTCAGGTGATATGAAAAAGGTTAATCATAATATGAATCAGGCAATCAGCACGATTTTATCCGTGGCTACACCTATTGTCTGCGGAATGATAATCTTCGCACGACCGGTCTTTAATATTTTCTACGGTGAAAGCGAGTTCGGAGAGAATATGCTTCGCTGGGCTCTTGTACTCAATATTTTTGCAAGCGTTGTTTCGGTCGTCAGCATGGGTATGCAGAGTATGAATATGGGTAAAGCGGTATGTATTACAACCGTGCTTGGAATTGTTGTAAACACAGTCCTTGATTTACCGTTTATTTACCTTTTTGATTATATAGGTATTCCTGCTTATCTCGGTGCAACGGCAGCAAGCATAACGGGTGAGCTCGTTACACTTCTTGTGTTGCTTATCATCCTTAAGAAAAAGCACGGCTTCCATTATTCACCTTCAATCAAGGTGCTTTTCAAAACGGTATATACAGTTGCAATTATGGTTGCGGTTGTCCTTGGCCTTTGCTTTGCAATGCCTCTTAAGGAAAGCGGTATTATTATGTACGTGCAGATGGTATGTTACGCGGGTGCAGGTGCCCTTGTATTCCTTTTTGTGAGCATCAGAAATTCCTTGCTCGTTGATGTTCTCGGTGAGCGAATGATTGAACGGGTGACGGGCATTATGAAATCTGTGCTCAGAAAGCTTCACCTTATAAAATAATTTAATCGGATGTTAAAATCGGAGAGGGAAAAATGAAAAGAATCAGATTTTTTATCGCCCTTTGGGCGGGAAAGCTTCTGCTGTTCGTTTTTAAGCGCATCGGCAGAACAAGAGACGATAAGCCGGGTATGGCATCAATGCGCCTTTGTGAGGATTTCCTTGCACAGGTTGCTAAGCCGAAGCTTACAATTGCCGTTACCGGCACAAACGGTAAAACCTCAATTTCAAGCATGGTGGCGGGAATGCTCCGCGAGCAGGGGATGACGGTTTCCTATAATGACTGGGGTGCAAACCATCACGCGGGTCAGGCAAGGTGTATTCTTGATACTGTGAGTATCTTCAACAGACCGATAAAGGATGCCTGTGTTATCGAGTCCGACGAGCTTATTTCACCTATAAATATACCTCGTATCAAGCCTCATTATATGATTGTGAACAATGTTGCCCGTGACTCAATGCTCCGTAATGCAAACCCAGAGTACATTGCAGATCAGCTTCGTAAGGCGTGTGAGGGCTCACCCGATACCGTTGTTATAATCAACGCAGACGATCCCTTGTGCTGCTTTATCGGTGAGAATAACCGCAGAGTTTACTTTGGCGCAGATGATCTTCATACAAATCCCTTTGAAAATATCGCAAAGGATTTTTCAGCCTGCCCGATTTGCGGTGCTCCCGTAAAATACGATTACCGAAACTACCGCCATATCGGACGTTTTGTCTGTACCGATTGTGACGCTTCAACGCTTGACAGAGATTACTTTGCAAGGAATATCTCAGCCGACGGTAAAAGCTTTTATGTTGATGAAAAGAGCGGCAGCTTTGAGTATCCGCTTATTTCCTCAGCGGTACATAATGTGTACAATACGGCGGCTATAATCGCTTTTATGCGTGATCTGGGCAATTCACCCGAGGAGGTTGCGAAGCTCCTTTCTGTGACAAAGCTGCCCGAATTTCGTGAAACAGCGCATAGCGTTGACGGTGTTGAGGTTATCAGCCGTGTTGCAAAGGGTCAGAATGCAACCTCAGTTTCAACAATTTTTGAGCAGGTTGCAAAGGATGAAAGCAAAAAGGAGCTTATCATTCTCCTTGACGAAATTTTTGAAAATCCCAAAAAGCAGGAAACAATTGCATGGATTTACGATACGGACTATGAATTCCTTAATAATGAGAATATAAGAAAAATCATTATCGGAGGACCGAGATGTAAGGATCATTATCTCCGCCTTCTTCTTGCGGGTCTCCCGAAGGAAAAAATCTGCTGTGTGAAGGATATCTTTGAAACGGCAAGGCTTGTAAATCACGAGGGACTTGACAAAATACTCATCCTTCACGATGTTAACTGCGTTTCAAGAGGTCACGCCGTGCGTGATGCCGTAATTGAACACATCAAGGCGAAGGGGGGCAAGGTCAATGCGCGTTGAGGTACTTTTTCCCGAATTCTGTAACCTTTTCGGAGACACGGGT
Organism: Acutalibacteraceae bacterium; assembly: GCA_045658745.1. Classification (GTDB taxonomy): domain Bacteria; phylum Bacillota; class Clostridia; order Oscillospirales; family Acutalibacteraceae; genus UBA6857. The sequence goes on from JAZOVO010000043.1 coordinate 13,130, forward strand.
AATATCCGTTTTCTTAAGGCGAGTGCTCCCGATATTGAAATTATCAATACCGATAACCGCTCTGTGCCTTACTTTGTGAACAATGATGTTGATATGATTTATATCGGCTCAATGTCCGAGCGTAAGCAGGAAGTTGCCGTAAGCAGACTTCTGCCTTATAAAGAGAGGCTTATGGAGCTAATTGAAAAGGGCGTTGTTGTCCTTGCAACAGGTAACGCTCTTGAGCTTTTCGGTAAGCACATCAGGGATAAGGACGAGATTATTCCTATGCTTGATATGTTCGATTTCCATACCGACAGATACATTCAGGAAATCCGTCATAACTCAATGTTTATCGGCGAGTTTGAGGGTATGAAAATCGTCGGCTACAAGTCACAGTTTTCCTCCTGCTCAGGTAATTTTGCCGAGCCCTTTATTAAGGTTAACGGCGGCTACGGTAACGATGTTGACGATAAAGCCGAGGTTAAATTTGAGGGCCTGCGTTACAAAAACCTTTTTGCAACCTATCTTTTAGGCCCCTTCCTTGTGCTTAATCCTCCATTTACAAAGTACATCTTAAGGCTTATGGGTCATGATGACAGCCTTGCCTTTGAAGAGGAGGCAATGGACGCCTACAACGAGCGTGTAGAGTGTCTCGAGGATGAAAGCACGGTATTCTGGATGGACGAGCACGGTTAATAAAGAATTGCTGAATTAAGCGCAGAACAAAAAGCAAAACACAGATGCTTTGGAATTTAAGCATCTGTGTTTTTATGTTCTTGGTTTTATTCTGTGAACTCTGCGCTCCAGATGAAATCAAATTTTTCACCCTTGCCGAGCTTCTGTATAGCATCCTTCTGTGAAAGGTCGTCCTTTTTAACCGTTGAATCGTTCACACCGTACCAGGGCTCAATGCAGACATAGGGCGCACCGGGCTTTGCCCAGATGCCGAGGAAGGGTGCCTTGCCGAGATTGAATTTTACTTTTCTGTCAGAATCCTGACTTTCAAGGGTAATATGCTCTGAAACAGCACCTTCAAAAATAAGTGCATCCTCATTGAAAACATCCTCGGTAACGGTGATTTCCTTTTCGCCGCGAAGGAAGGGTGTTGTTTCGGCAAGTCGCAAGGACTTTTCAAGGTCGATTTTTATAGTGTCGAGGTTTTCGTTTTCGTCAAAAATAAGCTTGTCACCGATTTTACAGTTAAAGGCGGGATGTGCACCGAGCGAGAAATACATCACACCGTCATTCTTGTTATAAACCTCGTGATGCACGGTGAGTTTTCTGCCGTCAAGAGCAAAGGTGACAATAAGGTCAAAGGCGTAGGGATAGCACCCGAGAGTTTCCTCGTTTTCGCTGAGGATAAAGCTCATTTTATCAGCTTCCTTTGAAAGAAGCTTCCACGGAAGCCTTCTTCCGAAGCCGTGCTTGGGCATTTCGTATTCCTTGCCGTCAAGGGTATATTTGTCGTCAATGAGTCTGCCGATAACGGGGAAGAGAATAGGGGACTGTCCGCTCCAGACTGAAGCGTCTCCCTGCCAGAGGAATTCAAAACCGCTTTCCTTTGAAATAACGCTTGTAAGCTCACAACCAAACTCTTTTACGCCAACCTTAAGAAATTCATTTTCAATAAAATGTGTCATAGCTCTGCCGCCTTTCTTATTTTGTGGGATATTCGAGCATTTCCGCCGTCCAGCCTTCAAGCACGGGGAGCATAGCGGCGGCCTCTTTTTTAGCACCCTCAAGGTTGTGGTCGCGGTAGTTACCGCATTCCTCTGCTGAAACGCCGGGAATATCACCGTCAAATTCTGCACAGAAGGCGAGTGCCTTTTTTGTAAGCTCAACGGCATCAGCCTTGCTCACATCATCTGTTGTGATGAAGTAAAAGCCCGTACGGCAGCCCATAGGGCCGAAATAGACAACGTTGTCCTTATGCTCGCTGTTTCTTACATAGGTTGCAAAAAGATGCTCAAGGGTGTGAATTGAGCCGTTCTCCATAACCTCCTCAACGTTAGGTCTCCTTGTGCGGATATCGTAGGTTACGGTGTTGGCGTCAACCCTTGAAAGGTACATGCCCTTGGGGAGAATTGTATGGTCGATTGTAAATGATGCGATTTTTTCCATTTTTATCTTATCCTTTCTAATTAAGCGTAGAGCCTTTATCTTTTGTAAAAAGCTGTGCTACAGCCTTTCTCAAGCGTAAATTTTCTTCCTTTTTAAGTCGAGGGTCATCCTTGAGAAGCTCCTCGCTTGCCTGCTTGCTTTCGCGTACGGTGTCCATATTCTCCGTAAGCTCGGCAATTTTAAGTGTGGGAATACCCGATTGTCTTGAGCCGAAGAAATCACCGGGACCGCGAAGCTCAAGGTCCTTATCGGCAATTTTAAAGCCGTCACTTGTCTTGCACATTATATCAAGCCTTGACCTTGTGCTTTCCGACTCGGTATCGCTTATCAGTATGCAATAGGACTTGTGCTTGCCTCTGCCTACACGGCCTCTGAGCTGGTGAAGCTGTGAAAGACCGAAGCGCTCGGCATTTTCAACTACCATAATCACACTTTCGGGGACGTCAACTCCGACCTCGATTACAGTTGTGGAAACAAGGAGGTTTATTTCCCCGCCTGCAAAGGCGGACATAACCCTGTCCTTTTCCTTAGGCTTCATTTTTCCGTGAAGCAGTCCGACCTTGTAGTCCTTGAAATGCTTTTTCTGTAAGTTTTCTGCATATTGCTTTGCGGCGGTCAGGTCTCCGTCGTTTTCTTCAACGAGGGGACAGACTATATATGCCCGGAGTCCCGCGTCGAGATGCTTTTTAATAAAAGCATAAATCCTTTCACGGTAGGAGGTATCTACGGCATAGGTTGAAATCTTCTGTCTGCCCTTTGGTAATTCATCAATTACCGTAAGGTCAAGGTCACCGTAAAGAATAAGCGAAATTGTTCTCGGAATAGGCGTAGCGCTCATTACAAGCGTATGAGGATTGATGCCCTTGCCGTTGAGCGCGCTTCGTTGCCTTACACCGAAACGGTGTTGTTCGTCGGTTATAACAAGTCCGAGGCGTTCAAACTCCGTGTCGTCGGTGATTATCGCGTGAGTGCCTACGATAACCTGAGTCTCACCTGACCTGAGCCGCTCCTTTATTTCCTTTTTACGCTTTGCGGTAACCGAGCCCGTGAGAAGCTCAACCGTTATACCGAAGGGCTCAAAAAGTCTTGTAAGTGTTTCAAAGTGCTGCCTTGCGAGTATATCTGTAGGAGCCATAAAGGCGCTCTGGATATTGTTTTTAGCTGCGGTGTATATAACTGCCGCCGCGACAACAGTCTTGCCGCTGCCGACGTCACCCTGAACAAGTCTGTTCATCGGAGTTTCTTTTTTTATGTCATTTATGCAGCCGTCAATTGCTCTTTGCTGCGCTCCCGTTAATTCAAAGGGGAGTGAGGATATAAATTCCCCCGAAAGGTCATTCTCAATTATGAAGCTTGTTTTTCCTCTGTTGCGGCTTTTTAAAAGCTTCATACCGAGCTGAAGGGTGAGAAGCTCCTCGAATATAAGTCTGCGCTTTGCAATTTCAAGGTCGTGGGGGCAGGGTGGATTGTGAATTGTCTTAAGCGCAAATTGCTCGTGGCAAAGGGAGTATTTTCTGCGGATTTCATCGGGGATAATATCTCCGTCATTTTCCCCCTCATAATATTGCAGGGCGTTTGCGATTATTTTTGTAAGGATTTTATTACTGAGCCCCGCCGTAAGGGGATAAATGGGCTGCATTACATATTCGGTGTCGATTTTTTCAATAATGGGGTTTGTTATTTCAAACATACCTCTGTTGACTGTTACCTTGCCGTAAAAATAATATTCCTCACCCTCAACGAGGCTTTCTGCAAGATATGCGCTGTTGAAAATGCTCAGATGGACCGAATGCTCGCCGTCAATAAGCAGAGTTTTGTAAATGGTCATTCCCCGACGGATTTCGTTCTTTACGGGAGTGTAGCCTACAAAGGCACGAAAGCACGCCGTTGTGTCGGGAATAAGTCTGTTTATCGGCGTAGGGTCGGAAAAATCAAGATAAGCACGGGGATAATAATGAACGAGGTCATAAAGATTACTTATGCCGAGCCTTGAGAGCAGCTGCGCTCTTTTTTCGCCTACACCCTTTATATATTTGAGGGGTATATCCTTCATTATTTCACCGCCTTTCTTATAAGCTTTCAGTTAATTTATAATCATTTTTGAGGCTTCCCAGGAGTAAATGTTTCTGTAGGGCTCGTATTCGTTTACGCTTCCCTCGTAGGTAACCTCGTTTGAGTAATATGCTATGCTTGTGCGGTAGCAAAGGGGAATAAAGGGCTTTTCCTCTTCAAAAACGCTGATGAAGGTCTTTATATCAATACTTCCCGACTTGAAGTCGTTATAAGCGTTTGTAATTGTGTTTGAATTGATGCCGTAGGACGCTCCGCCGCCCTTTTTGAAAAAGCAGCTTAAGTCCATATTAGGAGAAATTTTAACCTCACCTATATAAAGGTCGTAGTTGCCCTGAGCAAGAGCGGTACGGTAATCGTTGAAGGGAAGCTTGCTGAGTGTAACCTTGAGACCGAGGTTTTTAAGACTCGTCGCAATCAGCGTTGCACAGTTGACCTTTAATGCGCTTTCCTCGTTCACGATAATCTTAACTTCAAAATGTCCGTCGGAATCGTAACGGAAGCTGTTCTTTTCCTTAGGGGAATAGTTGTAGCCGTTTTCGTCAAGAATGTTCTGTGCCTTGATGAGATTATATTCATAGGTTGGAAGCTGAATATCCTTTAGTGCATACCACTTGGGGTTAAAGGGTGTATCCGTAAGGGTACAGAAGTTGTCAAAAACAGTGTCGGCGAGGGTGCTTTTGTCAATCGCATAACGTATTGCCGTTATAACCGCCTTGTCAGAAAGGCTCTTGACTGAGCTGTTATAGCCGAGGTATACAAGGTTATTTGTAGGCACAGAGACAGTCTGTGCGGTAAGCTTTGTGTAGGTGCCCGTGTCCATATCGTTAAAGTAGTAGCTTAACTCACCCGTCTGTATGCGGTAAATTTCGTCGTTTTCCGCCGTTATGGGTGTAAGACCTATCATATTTGTATTGAGTGTTTCGCCTCTTGTGCTTGTCGGATTTGCGGAAAGTACATATTTACCGTTGATGCTTCTTAAAATATAGCGTCCGCTTCCGATGGGGAGAGCTGCATTGCCGGTGCCGTTCTGTACAATGGGGAATGTCAGACATTGCTGTGCATATAAATCCGGTTGGTTGAGCGTAAAGGTAACGGTGTCCGCTCCTGCGGTAGCACCCGCAAAATTGGAAAGCCTGCCCTTGAAGGCGGTGCTCTTTTTTGCAAGGTTGAAGGAGTAAACAACATCATATGCCGTCAGAGATGCTCCGTTTGAAAAAACTGCACCGTCAACGAGCCTTACGGTAACCTGCTTTCCGTCATTTGTAAATTCCGTTGCTATAAGCCCGGTTGAGGACCAGTCGTCGTTCATTACAAAAAGTGAATCGTAAAGGAGACTTGCAACCGCAAGGTTAGTAGGACTGTTTGATTTGAAGGGGTTTATTGCCTTACCCTTGAAGTAGGGGAGGTAAACGTCGCGTGCCTCCTCCTCAAAGGGCTCGGTAGAGACCTCGGCAGGCTCCGTCGTGTCATCGGAGGGTCTGAGTCTTCCTGTTACAAGAATAGCGGTTATAACAACCGTTAAGCATAAAATTGCAATAATTATTTTTTTCATCTGTCTGTCACCAACTTACTCAAATGATACAAGCTCTGTTGAAGTGCATTTTCCGCTCTTGCTGTCGACGGTGAAAATACAGCCGTTTGCCATAGCCTTGCCCTGAGCCTTATCAAAGCGGGCGGGCATATTAAAGCGGAATTTTTCAATGATAATGTCCTTGTCAACGCCGAGTACACTTTCCTTTACACCGCACATTCCGACGTCGGTGATATAGCCGGTGCCGTTCGGTAAAACGGTGTTGTCAGCGGTAAGTACGTGAGTGTGCGTGCCGAAAAGAGCCGTGACCTTACCGTCAAGGAAAAAGCCGAGGGCCTTTTTTTCGCTTGTTGCCTCTGCGTGAAGGTCAACAAATATAATATTTGTCTTATCCTTTATTTTTTCAATTTCCTTTGTTACGGCGTGAAAGGGATTTTCAAGGCTCTCCATATACATTGTGCCCATAACGTTTATTATACCGATCGAGTAAAATCCGCAGTCAACAACCTGTGAGCCCACACCGGGATTCTGAGAGGGATAGTTGCAGGGCCTTATAATGAATTCGCTTTCATCGAGCAGGTCATAGACCTCTTTTCTGCGGTATACGTGGTTGCCTGTTGTTATAAAGTCAACGCCTGCGGCAAAAAGTGACTGCGCGGAATCAGGTGTGATTCCGTTGCCGTCGGCGGAGTTTTCACCGTTAGCTATGCAGAAGTCGATTGCCTTGAGCTTTTTGAAAGCGGAAAGGTTTTTGCGGAGGAACTGACATCCCTCACTGTTTACAACGTCGCCTAAAACAAGAATGTTCATACTGTGCCTGCCTTTTATTATACGTATTCGCTGATATCAAAATCGTCATCGTTGGGCATATAGTCCCAACCGTCGTAGTAGTTTCCTTCCTTTTCCTCCTCGGGAAGGTCAGGAATCTGTCTTACCGCTTCAAGCTTGTGACCCGACATCCACAGAAAGTGTGAAAGGTAAAGGGTGTAGCCGCAGCCTGAGGGCGTAAGCCATTCAGTTGAGGAAGCCTCGGGAATGGCAAAGTTTGCCATAATTGCGGAAATCACACCGCCGTGGGTTACGATTGCGACATTGTCCGTGCCGGCCTTGAGTATGCCGTCCATCATTTTTACGAAGGTTGTGCACACTCTTTCTGCAAACTCCTCGTTGCTTTCACCGAAGGGAGGCTTGACGTTTTCCTCACCGCGTACCCAACGGTCGAAAAGAGGCTCCTTTTCGTGGAGATATTCAGCATTGTGTCCCTCGAATTCACCGAAGTTATATTCGGTAAGCCCGTCGATTTCAATGGGGTTGAGCTCGGGATAAAGGAGCTTTGCCGTTTCCTTGCAGCGGGGAAGGGGAGAGGTGAAAACAAAATCGGCGTGAGGATATATGTATTCCTCCTTCATCTGCAGAAGCTGATTTCTGCCCTCCTCGCAAAGAGGGGAGTCATTTCTACCCGAGTAAATGCCGTCAAGGTTGTGCTGTGTAAGACCGTGACGGATAAGATGTATTTTATAATTTTTCATTTTACAATCACCTTACAAAAAGTTATTCATATTATTATATAATAAATATTATCTAATTTCAAGGAAAACTAAATAAAATAATGACCTTGTTTGTATTGATTTTTTTGTTTTATACTGATATAATTGATTATCAATGTGTACATTTCTCCAAGGAGGTTAAATATACTATGAAACGTACTGAAATTGCAAAGCTTTACGAAAACGCCGCTTCCTTCAAGGACAGCAAGGTTACCGTATGCGGCTGGATACGCACCAACAGAGACTCAAAGGTGTTAGGCTTTATGGAGCTTAATGACGGTAGCTGCTTCAAGGGTGTTCAGGTTGTTTTCGAAAAGGATAAGCTCGAAAACTTTGCCGAGGTTGCAAAATATAACGTAGGTGCGGCAGTTGTTGTTGAGGGCGATTTTATTCTTACCCCCGAAGCAAAGCAGCCCTTTGAAATCAATGCTACAAAGGTTACTCTTGAAGGTGCATCCGCTCCCGAGTATCCTTTACAGAAAAAGAGACACTCACTTGAGTACTTAAGAACAATTGCACACTTAAGACCCAGAACAAATATCTACTCTGCCGCTTTCAGAGTGCGCTCCGTTGCCGCCCAGGCAATCCACCGCTTCTTTGAGGGTGAAGGCTTCATCTATGCACACACACCTCTCATTTCCTGCAGTGACTGTGAGGGTGCAGGTGAAATGTTCAGAGTAACAACTCTTGATATGAAAAATCCTCCTCTTACAGAGGACGGCGAAATCGACTATAGCGAGGACTTCTTCGGTAAGAGCGCATTCCTTACCGTTTCAGGTCAGCTTCAGGGCGAGATTATGGCTCAGGCCTTCGGTAAGATTTACACCTTCGGCCCTACCTTCCGCGCTGAAAAGAGCTATACACAGCGTCACGCTGCAGAGTTCTGGATGATTGAGCCTGAAATTGCTTTTGCAGACCTTTGCGATGATATGGACCTCGCAGAAAGAATGATTAAGTTCGTAATCAACTACGTCATGGAAAACTGTAAGCAGGACATCGAGTTCCTCAATCAGTTTGTTGATAAGGGACTTATCGAGCGTCTCACCGCAGTTGCAACATCTGATTTTGCAAGGGTTACTTATACCGATGCTGTCAAGATGCTTGAAGAAAATAACGACAAGTTTGAGTTCAAGGCTTACTGGGGCTGCGACCTTCAGACAGAGCATGAGCGTTACCTTACAGAGCAGATTTTCAAAAAGCCCGTATTCGTTACAGACTATCCCAAGGAAATCAAGGCTTTCTATATGAGACTCAACGACGACGGAAAGACCGTTGCTGCTTGTGACTGCCTTGTTATGGGTATCGGTGAAATCATCGGCGGCAGTCAGAGAGAGGAGCGCTATGACGTTCTTCTTGAAAGAATTAAGGAGCTCGGACTCAACGAGGAAGACTACTGGTGGTATCTTGACCTTCGTAAGTACGGCGGTACAAAGCACGCAGGCTTCGGTCTCGGCTTTGAAAGACTTGTAATGTACCTTACAGGTATTTCAAACATCAGAGACGTTCTTCCCTTCCCCAGAACAACAGGCTCAGCAGATTTTTAATTTTATTTTTCCCCAGGAGGTTTTATTATGGCAGAATTACGTTCATATTCAAAAGAGCAGTTAACAGAGTTCAAAGCAAAGCTTGAAAAAGAATATGCAGAATATAAGGCACAGAACCTTAAGCTCGATATGTCAAGAGGTAAGCCCGGTTCAGACCAGCTTGCAGTTTCAAACGGCCTTCTTGACGCTGTTACATCAAGAGACTGGGAGGATGATGCAAGTAACCACAGCCTCGAGTACAGAAACTACGGCCTTCTTACAGGTATCATCGAATGCAAGGAAATCTTTGCAAAGCTTCTTAAGGTTCCCACAAAGAATGTTATCGTTTGCGGTAACTCAAGCCTTAATATGATGTTTGACTATATTACACAGTGTATGCTTACCGGCAGCGGCGGAAAGCCCTGGAAGGATCAGGGAGAGCTTAAGTTCCTTTGTCCCTCACCCGGTTATGACAGACACTTCTCAATTGCTGAATACTATGGCATCAAGCTTATTCCTGTTGCAATGACAGGTAAGGGTCCTGATATGGATGCTGTTGAAGAGCTCATCAAAGACCCCACAGTAAAGGGTATGTTCTGCGTTCCTAAGTATTCAAACCCCACAGGCGAAACCTACAGCCACGAAACCGTTGAAAGAATCGCCGCAATGTGTCCTGCAGCAGATGACTTCCGTATCATCTGGGATAACGCTTATATTATCCACGACCTTGCAGAGGAAAGCGACAAGCTTGAAAACATTTTTGATGTGCTTAAAAAGTACGGTCACGAGGATATGGTAATTGAGTTTACATCAACCTCAAAAATCAGCTTCCCCGGTGCAGGCGTTGCAGTTCTTGCCGCATCTGACAAGAATATCGATATGATTATCAGCCGTATGTCAATCCAGACAATCGGCTACGATAAGCTTAACCAGTTCAGACACGTTAAGTACTATAAGGATGTTAAGGGCATCAAGAACCATATGAAGCTCCACAGAAACATCCTTGCACCCAAGTTCAAGGCAGTTATTAACGAGTTCAAGTCACAGCTTCGCGAGTATGATATTGCACATTGGACAAAGCCCAACGGCGGTTATTTCATCAGTCTTGATGTTATGCCCGGTACTGCAAAGAGGGTTTACGAGCTTTGTAAGGAGGGCGGTGTTACACTTACAACTGTAGGTGCAACCTTCCCTTACGGTATTGACCCTGAGGATAAGAACATCAGAATCGCTCCCTCATATCCTCCCGTTGACGAGCTTATGACTGCTACAAAGCTTCTTTGCCTTTGTGTAAAGCTTGCAGCGGTAGAGAAACTCCTTGCTGAATAAAGAACAAGAAAAGTTTTGGTCAAGCTTTTTCAAAAGCTTGCGGGGTAAGGGGCGGAGCCCCTATATAGAAAAAACATCAGCACCTTGTTTGAAAACAGGGTGCTGAATTTTAATGTTATTTATTCATTTCTTTGTTCTTGGTTCTTCCAAGTATATAATCAACTGAAACGCAATAATAATCTGCAAGCTTTATAAGTATTGATGTCGGTATATCTCGTTCACCTATTTCTTATTTAGAATAATCGGTTTGACTCATTCCTAAATAAACAGCGGTTTCTGTTTGATTCATATCTTTGTCTTCTCTCA
>JAZOVO010000044.1:0-18851 GCA_045658745.1 Acutalibacteraceae bacterium
CCCATAAGGAAGTATTTCTTTAAAATGTGAAATAACTTCACAATAATGCGTTAAAAATCACCGATATGCGTCAGCATTATCGGTGATTTTCGCCTTTTCTTGCAAAGCTATTTCGCATTTTAAAGTGCTTCGCAGTTTCGTAAGAACTGAAAATTTCTTGTATTGAAGCCACAAAACGCAGCAAGGCTGTCGCCTTGCGAGGCTTTCCCGCAATAATACGGGGATTTTTCTTCGAGAAACAAATACTGCCTTATGGGGTGTTGGCGAAGTGACAGCTTTTATTTTTTTCTGTTACCGCTTTTTTACTTTAAGGTGTCTTTTAATTTCAGGTTTTATATGTTATAATATGTATAATTGTATCTTTAAACGAGGTGAAACGGATGTCAAAATACAAATACTGTAAGGATCTGAAAATTTATTCTTTTCTTAATCCTCCCGTTGTTCTGCCTCTGCTTCCCCTTATGCAAAAGCTTATGAGAGCCTTCTATCTTACGGATATGCCCGACAAAAGGCTCCTGAAAGAAAAAATAAGAATTCCCGTCAAGGGCGGAGAAATCGATGCACTCGTTTATACCTCCGTTGAAGCTGACAAGGCCGGCTCCCCCTGCATAATTTTCTATCACGGCGGAGGCTTTGTGTATAACGCCGCACCGCATCACTTCACCCTTGCAAAAAATCTTGCAAAGGCACTTAAAATAAAGGTTGTTTTTCCCGACTACCGTCTCGCACCAAAGCATCCCTTCCCGACAGCTGTCGAGGATGCCTTTGCCGCTTATCTTTACATAAGCGAAAACAGTGAAAAGCTCGGCATAGACAAAAGCCGTATTGCCCTTTGCGGCGACAGCGCAGGCGGAAACCTTTCTGCCGTATCCTGCCTTATTGCAAGGGACAGAGGTGTAACGCCCCCTTGCGCGCAGATGCTCCTTTATCCCTTTGTGGACGCTGATAAGCAGAGCGAAAGTATGCTTCGCTTTACCGATACCCCTATGTGTAACAGTAAGGCGGCAGAGCAGTATAACCGCGCCTACATTCCCAATGATAGCTACAGTCCGAAGGAATGGTTTTCCGCAGTTGACGCTGAAAATCACACAAATCTCCCCGAAGCATATATTGAAACGGCAGAGTTTGACTGTCTTCACGACGGCGGGGTAAAATATTACAAAAAGCTTACCGAAGCGGGTAACAAAGCCCTTCTGCTTGAAACAAAGGGCACAATGCACGGCTATGACATTGCAACAAAAAGTCAGACCTATGCCGACTGTATGAAAAAAAGAATCGAATTTTTCGAAAAGATATTCAACAACAGATAAACAGGAACGAGGTGGATTATGAATATAATCTGGGCACTTTCACGGTACATTCTTCCGGTAATTACCGTGGTAATCCTTATAAAATGTATAATGACCCTTATGCTCGGTCATCCGAAGGAAAAAATTTACGGTTATATTATTGATATGTCAAGCGGCAACAGATATCCCCTTAATATGTGGGAAACCTCTGTCGGCAGAAGTAAAACATGTGACGTTGTTCTCCCCTATGACACCGTTGCCCGCTCCCACGCCGTTATAACAAGACGTATTGACGGCTGGTATGTTCACGACCTGCTTACAAAAGCGGTGCTCAAGGTCAACGGTGAAGCAGTCGACCAGAAATCGCTTATCAAGGACGGCGACATTATCACCTTCGGCAAAACACGCTTCCGCTTTGAGGTTGCCGACGACCCCGTTCAGCAGGTGGGCAAGAAAAGAGGTAAGGGCAAAAACGCTCCTGCGCCCGCCCGTAAGGCCCCCTCACAGACAAGAAGTACCGCTCCCAAGAGCGATTACAACCACGATGCCGCTCTGAGAAAAAGAGGCGCACAGAACAACGCCCATTATGACGAAAACAACAAGCCGAATCTTAAATTTGAAAAGCCGCGTCCCGTTTCAGCTCCCGCCTACTCAAGCAAATCAAACAGCTTTACTGTAGAAACAGCAAGCAGACAGCAGCCCAAGCGCCGCACAAAAAAGCAGCCTCATATAGTCAACCGCGACACGGGCGAGGTATTCATCCTCTGCGGAAACGAGGTCACAATAGGCTCGGGCAGAAAGTGCGATATCCGACTCGGCAGCAGCGCCGAAAAGCTTCACAGTCTGCTTGTGCTTTATGAGGACGGCTGGGCAATTGACAAGGCAAAGGGCAAGGCTTACCTTAACGGTCACGAGGTAAAGAGCCCTCAGCTCCTTTTTGACGGAGATATAATTGCCGTCGGAGACGAAAGACTTTATTTCCAGGTGTGATAATTATGAAAAAGAACACAGGCGCCGCCTTAAGGCGCGACAGAATAAGAAAAAAGTATAAATATGTTGACAGCAGCTTTATACTTTTCCTCATCACAATTTTTCAGATAACAAGCTTCATCCCCGTTGCCTTTGCAGACGGCAGATTCAACACCCAATCGGCGATAATGGCTTTTATCTATGTTGCCTTTGAGTGGGTATACATCATCTTTATGCAGACCGTTGTCAAAAAAGTAAATTTTGAGCTTGAGCTTATCGCCTTTTTCTTAAGCGGTATAGGACTGTGCATCGCTGAAAGCGTTGAAGCGGGCGCAATGAAAATGCAGCTTCTTACAATCTTTCTCGGCGTAATTGCCTATGACGTGCTCTTATGGTTTATAAAGGACGTTAAAAGGGTAATGTTTATGCGCACCCCTCTCGCAGTTTTCACAATTGTATTTTTTGTCGGCTGCTTTGCCTTCATTTATCTTACGGGCAATGAAATAAACGGTGCCTACAACTGGATTTCTCTCGGCCCCGTCTCCTTCCAGCCCTCGGAATTAGTAAAAATAGCCTTCGTTTTTGTAGGTGCGGCAACCCTTGACAAAATGCTCACCTCAAAAAACATCTATATGTTCATTGCCTTTGCAATGGGTTGTATTGGTGTGCTCTTCCTTATGAAGGACTTCGGTACTGCACTTATCTTCTTTTTCACCTTTATTGTAATTGCCTTTATGCGCTCAGGCGACATCCGCTCAATCGCCTTCATCTGTGTAGGTGCGGTTATCGGTGCATTCCTGATTCTCTATTTCCGTCCCCACGTTGCGGCACGCTTTGCAACCTACCGCCACATCTGGGACCTCGCTTACGAGGAGGGCTATCAGCAGACGAGACTTCTTATCTATTCCGTCAGCGGCGGTCTTCAGGGTCTCGGAATCGGCAACGGACAGCTCCGCAATGTTTACGCAAGCACCACCGACCTTGTTTTCGGTATGCTCTGCGAGGAGCTCGGTCTCATCGTCGCCTTTACCGTTGTAATCACCTTTGCCGTGCTTGTCGTTTATGCGGTGAAGTGTGCAAGGAGTGCACCCTCTACCTTCTATTCAATCTCAGCCGCCGCGGCAGCGTCTCTCATTCTCTTCCAGACCTGCCTGAATATTTTCGGCGTTACGGATATTCTTCCTCTTACAGGCGTTACCCTCCCATTTATCAGCGAGGGTGGCTCAAGTATGGTCTGCTGCTGGGCATTATTTGCCTTTATCAAGGCGGCGGATATCCGTGCTTATCCCAGCTTATATAAAACCGCGTAAAGGAGGTACGGCTAAATGAAAAACACAACAAGAAGAGTTTATATTGTTCTGCTTTTAGTAGTCGCATTTTTCGGCGGACTCGGCTTTATGCTGTACACCTTTATCACCGACGGCACAACCTGGGTTGCAGACAGAGGAAACGAGCATATTTACTCCGAGGGAAGCCTCACCGTCGCAGGAACAATCTATGACCGCGAGGGCGTACCTCTCATTTCCACCGTTGACGGCGAAAGAATATACCACGAGGACGAGGAGGTGCGCCGTTCAACACAGCACGTTATCGGTGACTCGGCAGGCTATATTTCAACAGGCATCCAGACCCTTTACCGTTCAAATCTCGTCGGCTACAACTTTGCAAACGGAATTTACGGAGTTCTGTCCTCGGATACAGGCTGTGATATAAGGCTGACCGTCGACGCCGACGTATCAGCCGCCGCCTATGATGCAATGGACGGAGACAAGGGTACGGTTATCGTATATAACTACAAAACGGGACAGACCGTGTGTATGGTTTCTGCGCCTAACTACGACCCCCTTGAAGTACCCGAGGATATCGACACCAACACAAGCGGTAAATACGACGGTATTTATCTCAACCGTGCAATCTCGGGTGTTTTCACTCCCGGCTCAACCTTCAAGGTTGTAACCGCAATCTGCGCAATTGAAAACATTCCCGGAATATACGATAAAACCTTTAACTGTACGGGAAAGTACACCACGGGCAAGGGCGAGGGCAACGGTAATGTTATCTGCCACAGCATCCACGGTAAAATCACCTTTGAGGAAGGTCTCAACTATTCCTGTAACGTTGTTTTCGGTACAATTGCTACCTATCTCGGTGCAGAAAAGCTGACAGAAACAGTCCGTCAGTTAGGCTTCGGCGAAAACGTAACCATCAGCAAGGCAGACGCCGTACGAAGCACCTTTGACCTTACCGATACAACCCGCCTTGACGTAGGCTGGGCAGGCATCGGTCAGTACACCACCCTTGTAAATCCCTGTCAGATGCTTATGCTTATGGGCGGTATCGCAAACGGCGGAAAGGCAATGATTCCCTACCTTGTTGAAAGCTCCTCAGAGCTCGTTGACATAAAGGGTAAGGTAAACACCGCCTTTACATTAAGCCCCGAAACCGCCTCCGCTATCAAAAAGCTTCTTCGTTCAAACGTAGAAAACTACTACGACGATGAGCTTTTCCCCGGACTTGAAATGTGCGGCAAAACCGGTACGGCTGAGGTTCCGCCCGACGAGGATCACGCCTGGTTTGTCGGCTTCTCACAAAGAATCGACTTCCCCTATGCGGTTGTTGTCTGCCTTGAAAACGGCGGCTCGGGCTATGACGATGCAATCCCCGTTGCAAACGCCGTGCTTCAGGCACTTGATGAAGACTAATCAGAACACAAAGGATGTATTATAATGAGCGATACAATAGCCGCCCTTTCCACCCCTCTTGCACCGGGTGGAATCGGCGTTATCAGAATATCAGGTGACGATGCGATAGCCGTTGCCGACAAGGTTATAAAAACAACCTCGGGCAAGCCGCTTTCAACGCTCAAGGGCTATACCGCCGCCCACGGCAAGGCATATGACGGCGGGGAGCTTCTCGACGAGTGTGTAGCCCTTGTTTTCCGCGCACCTAAAAGCTATACGGGCGAGGATACGGTTGAAATCTCCTGTCACGGCGGTGTACTTGTCACAAGCAAGGTTTTAAGAGCGACTCTCAAGGCGGGAGCCCGTGCCGCAGAGGGCGGAGAATTTACAAAAAGAGCCTTTCTCAACGGCAAAATGGATTTATCCGAGGCAGAAGCCGTTATGAGCCTCATAAGCGCAAAGGGTGAAGGCGGAATGAAGGCCGCCCTTACCGCACTCGACGGTGCCCTGAGCAAAAAAATTGATGCTTACTGCAACGTGCTTGTTTCCGCGGCGGCAAATATGGCGGCGTGGGTAGACTATCCCGACGATGAAATACCCGACCTTGACTTTGACGTGCTTCTTACAAGCCTTAACGAGGTTTACGCGGGTCTTGACGGTCTGCTTTGTAAGTTTGATGCAGGCAAGGCACTTACCGACGGAATTGAAACAGCCATTGTCGGCAAACCGAACGTAGGCAAATCCGCACTTATGAATATGCTGTCGGGCTTCAGACGCTCAATTGTTACGGACATCGCAGGCACAACAAGAGACGTTGTTGAGGAAACCGTCCGCGTGGGCAGAGTTATACTCAACCTTGCCGATACGGCGGGCATACGCGAAAGCGAGGATGCCGTTGAAAGCATCGGTGTTGAGCTTGCAAAGGAAAAGATTGAAAGAGCGGGACTTATCCTTGCTGTTTTTGATGTTTCAAGAGGTCTTGACGAAAGCGACGACGAAATTCTTGAGCTTTGCAAGGGCAGAGAGGTCATAGGTGTAATCAACAAGACTGACCTTCCCCGCAAGGCTGATATAGAAAAAATAAAGGAAAGCATCAGCGAGGTAATTTTCACAAGTGCACTTAAGGGTGACGGTGAAAAGGAGCTCGCCGAGGCAATTGAAAGAGCAATAGGAACAGACAAAATTGACACGTCTCAGGCAATGCTCACAACGGAAAGGCAGAGAAGAAGCGCCGAAAAGGCTCTTGCTTCAATAAAGGAAGCCATTGACGCCGTAAATATGGGTATGACGATGGATGCAATCAACGTGTGCATTGACTCAGCTATTGAGGATTTGCTTGAGCTTACGGGCAAAAAGGCAAGAGAGGCCGTTGTCGACGAGGTCTTCTCACAATTCTGTGTAGGTAAGTAAGGTGACAGATAAAATGAACAAAACAGCAGTTGTAACAGGTGCATCGGGTGGCATCGGTGAAGCGGTGTGCCATACTCTTGCAAGGGATGGCTACGATATAATTCTGCATTGCAACAAAAATATTGACAAGGCTCAGCAGATTGCCGACAGTATAAAGACCCAGTACAGGGTCAACGCCTTCACGGTACAATGCGACCTTTCACAAAGCGGAGCAGGTAAGCTTCTCGGTGAAAAAATCAAGGAGGCCACCAACAGAGTTGATGTTCTCGTGAATAACGCGGGGCTTTCTCTTGTGGGCGTTTTTCAATGCCTTGAGGCTGACAGTATTGCAAGGCTGATGAACGTTAACCTCAACAATGCAATGGAGCTTACCGCAGAGCTTTTACCGCTTATGATAAGAGCGAAGAGCGGAAGCATTATCAACGTTTCATCGGTATGGGGTGTTACGGGCGGCTCCTGCGAGGTACACTACAGCGCCTCAAAGGCAGGACTTATCGGCTTTACAAAGGCGCTTGCCAAGGAGGTCGGCGCAAGCGGTATCAGGGTTAACTGTATTGCACCCGGCTTTATTGAAACGGAAATGAACAAATGCTTCGATGAAGAAGCCGTGAGGTGTGTTATTGAGGAGACACCTCTTTGCCGTACAGGTAAGCCCGAGGAGGTTGCGGAGCTTGTGAGCTTTCTTGCGAGTGATAAGGCAAGCTTTATCACGGGACAGGTTATAGGTATAGACGGCGGATTAGGAGTATAAAAATCAAAGTTTTGGTCAAGCTTTTACAAAAGCTTGTAGGGGGCAAGGGGACAAAGTCCCCTTGGTTTTAAATAATAACGACTCATGCAATAACAAATAAGCCAACACGTAAAATTCGTGTTGGCCTTTCTTTTTATTGTCTCGATTTATTTCACGACCTCGCCGGTCGGGCGTCACTTTTTTTGTAAAAAAAGTAACCAAAAAAACTTTACTTGTTTTCTACGCTTATTACCGTGAGAGTTTTCCCCTCAACCTTAAACTTCACCTCATACTCCGCAAACCGCATACCGTACTCCCTTTCAGGGTCATTCTGATATGACGGTCTCGGATCAGCGGCAAGCACAGCCTTAAGCGCCTCCCTCTTATCCTCACTCACATTTTCGAGTAAGGTGTCAGGAAAATCCACCTCAAGCCTTCTTTCCTCAAGACTCTCGGTAAAGCCGCCCAAAGCATCAGGTATACTGTCCGCATAGGGCAGGTAAGGCTTGATATCATATATCGGCGTTCCGTCAAGAAGATCCGCACCGCACACGTGAAGCACTACGCCCTCCTTTTCGGAAAATTCCACACCCTCAAGCTTAAGTGCGGAAAGACCGACGGAGTTCGGTCTGAAGGGTGAGCGGGTTGCAAAAACACCCATCCTCTTGTTACCGCCTAAAAGCGGAGGTCTCACCGTCGGTGACCAGCCTTCCCTCACTGCCTCGGAAAATTGCCAGAGCACCCAGATGTGTGAAAAATCCTCAAGCCCTCTGAACGCCTCGGGAACATTGTACTCCTTTTCAAAAACAATGCGTCCCCTGCTCTCCTTTACAAGTCCGCTCTGCCTCGGTATGCCGAATTTTTCTTTAAAATCCGTTTCAATGTGTCCTATTATTTTCATTCCGATTTACCCTTTTTCCTTTTGAAAAGCATATAGCTGTAAACAGTGGGAACAACCACCATAACAATAACAACGGGGAAGAAAATAAAGGGACTTTCCAGAAAGGACGTTGCGATAATGACAAGACCGCCTGCAAACCAGAGCTTACCTGCAAGAGTATGAGTCTTGTTCCAGTTTTCACTATCCTCAAGTGTCCAGGGAAGCTTGATTCCTACAGTATATGACTGCTTGCACTTGGGCAGATAGTTACCTGATACGGTGAAAATGAGTCCCATAAAGAGCGTCACAAAAAGACCGATACGCATTTCCTTTCCCAAAGCATAAGGATAAATCATAGCACACATAAGAAGGCTTACTGCGGGGATTATATAAAGCACAAGAGTAAAAATCTTGTCGTTGATGCTTTTCATTTTAGGGTCAAGCTTTGTTGCAAAAATGCACACGATATGCATTGCAAGCATTAAAAGCGGCAAGCCGAAAACAGCAAAGGCCTTACTGCTGTAGCTGTCAGGCTCATTATTAAAGTTAAAATGAGTAGGAATTTCCATAGGAAGCTTATCCCAGAGGATAAGACCGACTATCATCGGTGCAAGGGTAAGAATTGAAGTAATAATTATTGTTTTCATATGCTTTTTAATCATTGTCACCGTCTCCTTTCAGAGTTTTAATCCAAAGCATAATTTCTTCAAGCACGGAAGCGTTAAGCTCATAATAAATATATTTACCCTCCCGCTCGTCCCTTATAAGGTCAGCATCCTTTAAAACCGAAAGGTGCCTTGAAATTGCCGCCCCCGTAACAGGAAAGGCTTCTGCAATTTCGCCTGCGGATTTGCGACCCTGCTTCAGAAGAGTGAGAATATCACGCCTTGTTTTATCCGACAGAGCCTTCATTGTATTATTTATGCTCATTACGATTACCTCCTCACAACAGTTTATTTAACATTTAACTTAAATGTTAAATATATTGTAGCGTGCATTTTGTATTTTGTCAATACGGTAAAAAAAAATACAGGCTGTCCGATTGAACAGCCTGTAAAGATAGTTTTTAATTATCGGGGAATTTCCTGTGCACCGTAAGCATCTACAAGTGCACAGTATTCCTTTTCACTTATTGAAACAACTGAGCCGTGACGGGGCTTCAGGTGATTTACACTGTAAAGAGCTCTGCGGAACTGACGGAAGTTCTCAAAGTCACGGGTCATCTGTGCAAAGAAGGTGCCTTCGCTGTACTCGTCCATAATCATCATCCATGCATCCGTTCCGTTGATGCGGTACATTGTGCTGCCCTCAACGCCCCACCAGTTAAGTGAGCAGATTGTGTAATCCTCATTGAAGGGACCCTTTGCACTCTTTGATTTTACATATGCGATCTTCTGTGTAAGGTCCTCTTTGAAGTAGAGGTAATAATAGCCATCCTTCTCGTTATAAATCATATCACCGTCAATGCACTGAACGCCGGTGTATGCCCAGCCTTCTCCGTTCACGCCCGCCTCGGTGCGTCTGCCGTAGAGGTATTCGGGAGCGGTGAAATTTTTGAAATCGGTTGTGTAAAGGTAATAGTGCTGTGCAATGTCCTCATTTTCAGGAGTTGCAGGGTCATCCCACTCTGAAAGTGCAAGGTAAACCATATACTTGCCCTCAGCCTCGTCCCAGATAACCTGAGGAGCCCACGCTCTGTTGCAGCCTTCAAAGCCTTCAAAATCACGGAAGTCAAGAAGGAATTCATCCTCCCAGTTGATAAGGTCATAGGACTTCCAGAAAATAATTCTGTGGTTTGATGTCCAGCCGTCAAGAGCGTTCATATCAGTTGCAACAATATAGTAGCAATCCTTACCCTCTTCGTCAACCGCCTTAAAGATATAGGGGTCGCGTACACAGCCTGTACCCTTTGTCTGCTCAATGATTGCTTTATTATCATTAAGAGCCTTAAAGTTGTAGCCGTCGGTGCTTACTGCAAGGTGAATTTTCTGCTCCTCAACCTCGTTGCCTGTGAAGTAACAGAAAACATAAGCACCTGATCTGCTGACTGCGGGATAAGCATAGTCATTGAAGGCGTAGTTGAAAAGATTGACAAATACCATAAGTATCGCCATCATATAGCGGGTAAATTTCATTATACTCATTTCATTTTCTCCTTTGTTATGTTTTAGAAGAGTATACCATTATATTTCAGAAAAATCAATTCCGAATTTTTTTCATTTCCTTTTTCAGCCTTGCAAAGTTCAGATCCTCCCAGAGCGGGATAACGTGTCCGCCCTTGAGTCTCATTGAGGCTTCGAGCATTGCGCCGTAGTAAGCAACCCTGAAGTCGGTATACTTACTTGCGCCGCATCTTTTTTTGTAGGTTTCGTAAAGCCTGTATGCATCCCCCCACATATTGCGGAACTGGAACAAATCATATTCTCTGTCCGCCCACATACTGCCGCAGGGGTCAATGAAAGCAATGAGCTTAAGGGTTTTCGGGTCAGCCATAATGTTCATTATGTTAAGGTCGGCGTGAATAAGGACAGGCTCTGAGCCTTCCTCAGGAAGCTTATTGAATATTTCCGTTGCTTCAAAAAGCAAATTCATTTTCTTTTTACTGAACTTACCCTTGTAGGATAACTCCTTCAAAGCCTTCAGCCAGGGCGCCTGCCTTTCTGTTTTATAAAAATCGTACCAGCTATCGTAAGCGGGATTCGACAACGCACCGTACTTATCATTCTTGACGCTGTGCCATTCGAGCATACCCGAAATAACCTCATCGGCAAAACGTTGCTTCTGAGCCTTGCTCTTTAACAAAAACAAGGGATTTAGCACATTCTGCCCCTCAACAAAGCTCATTGCAAGAATTGCGGTATTATCGTCCTCATATGTAAAAAGCACCTCGGGCATTTTAACGCTTGTATTTTTCGAAAGCATCTCAAGCTGACGTGCCTCTTCCTCGTGCATTCCCGGGAGCATATAGCCCTTGACGGCAATCACCTGACCATCAGAAAGCACAGCCTTGTAAACTCTGCCGTAGCTGCCTCCGCCGATGAATTTGAAATTCACCGCTTTTTTATTAAGCTTTTCAGATATAACACCCGGCAGAAGCGACATAAGGTGCTTGTCGCTGTTATCAAGAAATTTCATTGTACTTCCTCCGTTGATTTTTTATTATATTAGCATAATAAATGTGTTTTTTCAATTAAAACCGATAAAAAGTATCACTTTTCATACTTCAACCCCCTGAAAAGTATCAATCTTAACATTTACAATCTTTTTTCTCCGTGCTATAATTAAATTATAAAACAAAAAGGAGGAAAACAAAATGGAAGAAAACTTAAGCTATCAGAAGCGAACAAAAAACTTTATTGTAATTGCAGTAATTGTACACACCCTGTTTTACTCTGCACTCAATATGCTGGTAAAGGACAATGATTACAAAAATCCCACCCTTACTTCAGAGCTTATGCTCCGCCTGCCGAGTATAGCTGTTACGCTTATCACCCTGACGATCTTCTTTTTAATGGGCAAAAAGCTCACCGATGACAAAAGGAAGGCTCTGATTTTTATGGGCTCCGTTTATTTCGGAAGCAGAGTTGTAAATGCCGTAACAGTTTTTTTTGATTGCGGACTTGACGCCTTGCTCACTCTCGGTCACCTTAATCCGAACCTGCTTTTGCCGCTCAACACAGCCATCGAAATCATCGAAATCCCCTTCGTAATCATTGCCGCTTACTATGCATTTACAGCCTTTGAAGGACTTAATTCCAAATTCGGCGGTGAAACCCTTGACCAATCTCAAATGCCTCTCGGAAGGGCGAGAACAAGATATTTCGTCTACGAGCTTATCGGCAACACGCTTATCGGTACTCTTTCAACCTTGCCCACCTTCCTTCTGGGCTTTTTCACTATGAACAGCCTGTACGCAAACAACAGTGAAGCTTTTGCGGTAATTTTAACTCAGATAGCTTCAGCTTTTTCTCCCGCCGTGCTGCTGTTTATTTACATTGCCGGCTACAAGCCCTATAAAAGCCGCATTGACGGTATGGCATTCATTGCCTGCTCGGGTCTGTCAGGTGAAGTCAGCAGAATTTTTACAAATCTGCTCCTCATTCCGCAAATGCTTTCCTTAAACAACCTCACTTCAGGTGCATATGAAAACGAAGCGGATTTAGGCAGCGTGCTGATAAGGACAGGCTCAACAGGAATTTTAAGCATTCTTACTCTCGTTATCTCAATTGGAACATCGCTGTTTATGCTGAAATACTTCTTTTCCGAAACAAAAGTAACCCTTTTCGGGCAGAATGATAGCATTGAAATGACAGAATCAGAATAAGCACACAAAAACCCATCGGTAAGAGCACACGCCAGCCCGATGGGTTCTCTTTATTTATTCAGCATCCACACACCGTAATTAAGATACCCTGCAAAGGTCACCCACAAAAGATAGGGTATCTGCAGAAGTCCCGCAAGCTTGTCGCTTTTGTAAAATTGCACAATCATAATGAGTATCAGCGCCCACAAGCCGATAAGCCACAGAAAAGCAAGTCCGTAGGCTTCAAAGTTAAAGAAAAGTATGCTCCAGAAAAAGTTGAAAAACAACTGTAAGGCATAAACAATCATACTGCGGTTTCTCATACGCGAGTTATCCGTCAGCCACACCCTTGCGGCGCTTATTGCCATAAGCGTGTAAAGTATGCTCCAGACAATAGGGAAGACTATTTCAGGAGGCGTCAGAGGCGGCTTTACGGCGGATTTATAGCTTTCCATACCCATATTTGTGAGTAATGCCGAAAGACCACCCACAGCGCCCGTTATGAGTAAAAACACGCCGTATACCTTCAGCTTACTTTTATCAATTTTCATATTATCACCCCTTATATGATATGTCACTTCAAGGGGTGTTATACTGTAAAAAAGGACTGCGGATGATGTTCGCAGTCCCGTTTTTGTTATTCAGTTTTTTCGGGAATCTCCTCAACCGAAGCTTCTGTAAGCTTTTTCACCTTTTCCTTTTTCTTTGTGATTTTCAGATTCATAAGCATCAGTATTCCGCCCATTATGAGAAGCACACACCCCTTGATAAGCAAATCTGCTTCAAAGTCGCTAAGAAGCATAATCACAAGCACAGCAATTGAAACAAAGCCAAGGTTAAGGGAATAAAGTCGGTTTTCCTTAAGTCCCTGCATAATGAAAACAACAGAAAGGGCAAAAATGCAGAAAGCAAAGGCAAAAACCGCAAAACTGTCATACCCTGACCTTAAGGAATCAATTTCCGGCAACATCCACACAACCGAATGCCCCGTTGAAACTAACGCACCTGCACCGACAACAGCAATCTGCAGCTTTTTGAAGATATCACTACCGATTAAGCCTTTGTTTATGAAAAATGCAATTCCGAAGGCGACCGCCGACAAGACAAGCATAGGGATTTCCGCTTTCACTTCGCCGTACACGTAATCGCTTCCCGAATACAGACAGACAAGCAACATCACCATGCTTCCTGCAGTACCGAAAAGATAAAGAGGGTCGGTGATATCCTTGTCCCTTTCAAGCATATTGCATATAGCAAATGCAGTAAGCAAAGCAACAAAGGGATTGATGGCATCGTAATCAACAAATATCTTATAAATATAGTAAACAGTCATAAGCAAGGTTATAACCTGACCGTATCTGTACCGCGCACAGCCGAGCTTTTTGCTGTAAAAGGCTACAAATAAAACTCCGACCGCAAGAACGCCCGTCACTATAGCAATTGTCAGCTCGTTTGACCTTACGGAATATTTCCAAAGCAGATTCAACACAAAAACCATTGAGCCGTAAATAAACGTAAGAGCGGAAACGCTTTTCATTGTAAAGAGAACAGGCAAGGTAAAAGCAATAAGCGTGAGTCCGATTTTCATTCCTCCGAGGTTATACTCAAACAGCTCGTTTACAAAAACAAGGGAAACCCAATTGCCAAGCGCCCACGCCGAAGCGGAAAGCTCTTCCATAAAGGAGTCGCCGTTCATTTTAATAAGCACATATATTGAAAAAGCAGCGCCGAGTGCCGTCGGCACAAGAGAAAAGACGGTTTTGCCGACCGCAGGAATATGATCCCAGCTCCAGACAAGTATAAGTATCGCACCTGCAAGAAGCATAAGTCCGCCAAAAATCGAAAGTACAACCGTAGCCTTACTGACGTATGCTTTCTCCGTGTCATCTGTTTTTACGTTTCGCTTTTCACCGTAGATAAGCTCTTCAATTGAAACATCAAGAGCCTCGGCAAGAGTGCCTATCATTTCAATATCGGGTTGGGTTCTACCGGTTTCCCAGCTCGAAATTGCCTGACGGCTGACGTTTACGGTTTTTGCAAAAGTCTCCTGGGTTATTCCCTTTGCCGTTCGCAAACGTTTTATGTTGTATGCAATTTTTGACATAAGCATCACCTCTTTATAATTGTTATAGCATACACAAATATGTTTGTCTATAACTTAAAAGAAAAATAGCGCTCTACAATCTGTAGCAGAGCGTTATTTCACTGTAGCATTATCATTTTTACCCGCCCGCACACTTTTTGCAGGGTGTAAGTCCGAGTGCGGTTGATTCATCAACAGTCGACTCAATTTTGTTTACACCTGCACAATAGGGATCATAATGATATCTTTTCCCCGTAGGAGTTCTGTAAACCATCTCTCCGTATTCGGCGTTTTTGTTTGTCACAGCAGCGGTCTGATTAAGCAATGTACTCTGCGTCGCTTTCTCTGTGCTGACAAGCAATTCCGGATTGTTTGCTGAACTTTCAACCGATACCGCCGAGGTTGATTCTCTTGATTTAAACTCACCGCCGGGCTCAAGCATTTCTTTAAAATCAATCTGCCCTATTGTAAGTCCAAAAATAAATGCAATTATAATTGCAATCAGGTTGAGCTTAATTCCTTTTTCTTTTATTTCTTCCATTTATATCACCCGATATAATTTTATATAAAAATGAGACTGTTGTCAAATAAAAAAATAACGCTCCCGACAGAACGAAGTAAAGGGTGACGAAAAAATCCGTCACCCTTTATTTACCGTTTTATCCGTTAACGTCACAGCTCCACTCACCTGTAATTACAAGGTCCTGGTCTGCTTTTGCACCGCCGACAAATTCATCAACCTCCTCTTAATACACGTTTGAAACAGTCATCAGGTCAATTTTATTTGCATAATTCGCCTCTGAATTTTTTTGAATAACACCTTCACTTTATGTCAAACATCTACACAGAAAGTGAGTTGATAATTTATGTTCAAGCATGAAAAAATGTTGTTCCACCCTGTATCTGTCGAAAAACCTAACCCGCAGTACGCCGCACTTTTACAGGAGCAGTTAGGCGGTGCAAACGGTGAGCTAAAAGCTGCAATGCAATATATCTCTCAAAGCTTCAGGATAAAAGATCCTGAAATCAAGGACCTTTTCCTTGATATTGCCGCAGAGGAGTTGAGTCATATGGAAATGATTGCACAGACAATCAACCTCCTGAACGGTCACGATGTTGAAGCAACAAATGTTCCTGCAGGTGAAATCCAGACCCATGTTTTGTTGGGGCTTAACCCCGGTCTTATAAACGCATCGGGCTATTCATGGACGGGCGATTATGTGTCTGTAACAGGCGACCTTTGCGCCGACCTGCTTTCAAATATTGCATCCGAGCAAAGGGCGAAGGTAGTTTATGAATATCTTTACAGACAAATCGACGACAAAAAGGTGAAGGAAACAATTGATTTTCTCTTAAACCGTGAAGAAGCGCACAACGCGATGTTCCGTGAAGCCTTCAACAAGGTTCAGAATACCGGATCAAACCGTGACTTCGGAACAACAAAGGCCGCAAAGATGTATTTCAGTTTGTCTGAGCCCTCTGAATCTGACACTTTTGCAAACACCAATGTAGAGCCAACTTCCTTTAAATAAAAAAACGCCCCCTTTGGGACGTAAAGCTTTCATAAAAAAAGAAATAACCCCCGGTACCGATGTTTCTTTACACATCTTGTTGGTACGGGGGGTTATTTCTGTTCTGTCTTATTATCTAACTTCATTTGGTCAACCTCTCTTTCTGCAGAATGGTTATCTTCATTTTTATTGCCCTGCACTCTTGTTTCAGGTTTATTTTCTTGCTCAAGTTTTTTGGTTTTATTTTTTCAGATCTATTTATTCATGCAAGGCTTTCTGAAGACTCTTTTTTGGTTTTTACCTGTACATCGGTATCACCTTTCCCTTTCTGTGACTATATATTAACATAAAAAATTCCACATTTCAATACACTTTTTGTACAAATTTAACTATATAGTTTTTATGCAAGAGGGAGAAAGTACAACAATCCGCCCCAAAAGCATTGACATTTGACCGTCGGATTTGATATGATGTATTTGTTGGGGTGCTTTTTGCACCCTATTTTTTCACATTAAAACCCAAAACCCGTTCAAGCATTTTGCCTGAACGGGTTTATTTCACCATATAAACGGTATCAATCTGTATTTTACCTTTTGCTTATATTCCTTGTAGCCCTCAAGCTCCTTTTCAAGCAGCTCCTCCTCACCCTTGATGCGTTTTGCAATCAGAAGGGGATACACAAGAAAAATGATAAAAGAATACACCGAGCCGAGAACAAGAGGCATTGACAAAAACAAAAGCAGGGTAACGCTGTACATCGGATGTCTCACAATACCGTAAAGCCCCGTATCAATAACCTTCTGGTTTTCCTGCACCTCAATTGTACGGCTGAGGTAGGTATTTTCACGCAGCACCTCTGCATAGAGAGCGTAAGCAACAAGAAAAACAACCGCCGCTGCAATAACGGCACCCATCGGCAGAGTATACCACCCGAAGCGGTGACCGAGTCCCGCGATGATAAAGCCTGCAAGGAACATCAGTCCGCTGAGCTTTACCACAAGGCTCTGATCCTCCTGCTTTTCCTTTGCATTGAGTCTTTTTTCGAGGAGAGCGGGATTTTTTGCCATCATCACAACTCCCGCTAAAAGCATCGGAACAAAAAGTATGCCCATAAAAATCCAGCCGTTAAGGAAGCTTAGCGTACCTGCAGGTAAGAATATCAGCAGACCTACAAGGATAATGCCCAATAAAAATTTGACCAGAGCTGAGATGAAAAGTTTAACTGTCATTTTACAACCTCCTTAGGTCGTTTTGCAACACAATAATAACATTTGCGATTCGTTTTGTCAATGTACAAGGATTATGGTCACTTTATCGCATACCTCTTACAGTAATCAACAACAATATTCTTAAAATGCTCGTGCTTGAAATTATTCTTCACATCGCTTATATCAACATATACACCCTGCATAAGGTTCTGGATTACAGCTTCCGCGACAAAGGCCTCAAGAAAATAATCATCCTGAAAGGCGTTTTCAATATTTGTATTCATTTTCACATCTATTCCTTCCACAGCTGAACGGTAAATCAGGTTTTCCTTACCCAGATATTCACCCATCTTTTTTAGGCAGCGGAGACCGGCTTTCATATCGGAAACGCTGATTTTCCCTTTGTATTCAACTTGCCTTTCCCCACCGAGCAGAATATTATCAATACTCGTTTCAAGCACCCTTGCAAGGTCAGCCAGAACCGTAATATCAGGCAGAGTTTCACCTCTTTCCCACTTGCTCACCGCCTGAAAGGTAACACCTACCCGTTCGCCGAGCTCGTTTTGGGTCAGCCCCTTTGCTTTGCGCAGTGCCGAAATCTGACCTGCGATTTTTGACGTATTCATATTAAAAACCTCCTCTTGTTTACTGATTACAGTATAACAAGAGGAGGTGGGATTGTAAATAACCTGATAAGGGAGAAAATGTATCGAGAATTCGTAATTTAAGTTTAATTCTACCGTTGGTGGAGTGACTTTAATAGCTGTGTATGCTATAATCCATATGAAAAAGGAGTTGAAATAATGGACAATAAAAAAACAGGCAGATTAATAGCACATCGAAGGAAAGAAATGAACTTAAGTCAAAAACAACTTGCCGAAAAACTTAATGTAACGGACAAAGCCGTATCAAAATGGGAAACAGGCAACGGCGCCCCAGATATTTCAATGCTCACTTTACTTGCAAGAACGTTGAATGTTTCTGTGATTGAAATTCTTGACGGAGAGTATTCAGAGAATACTAATGCAGAATTACAATCAGAAAAAATTGTACTTGAGGCCTTGCGAAAAGCAAAAAGAACACAAAGAAAAGCAGTTTTATCTGTTCTTGCAGTATTATTGGGCATTTTTACTCTTGTAAATGTAATAACATATGCCTATTGGGGCAACAGACATAAAATACTATATTCTGTTGACACTGTCTTTATACATCAGAGTGCAGTTAATGAGAACATATATGACATTTATTATAACTGTTCGGTAAAAAACTGGTGGTTTGATTTTAATAAACATTCATACAACCTTGAAGCTTTTCTGGATGGTGAACCAGGAAGTTGGCATTTTGAATCGGAACTGACTCCTATTACATCCTCAAATTTAAAAGAAACCTCATTTGTTCTGCATGTGGAATTTGATAAATCATCGGTATGGGTAGGACCTGTCCCGGCACTTGAAAATGTTATATTGATGAGTAAATTTTCGGCATGCGACGATAATGGAGAATATGACAGCAGAGCAACATTGTATATGAATGATTTCAAAGATGTTAATATAGTTTTTGTGTAAAATAAAACTTCAGTCAGGCTCGAACCTGTGACACCTCGACTTGCGGTTCCCAAAGTTTCTTTGTGCCTTGGAGCGGCACAGAAACTTTGACCGCTACGCTGTTCAGAGGCTCATTTTCCCGCCCCCAAAGGCGCAATAAGCTTTTACTGAGTGTCGGTCAGAAATATGGTCGATTTGCTTCGCTTGGAGCGCTCGCAACTCTCCCTATTTCTTCCTGTTCAG
>JAZOVO010000045.1:0-3166 GCA_045658745.1 Acutalibacteraceae bacterium
GAATGCATTTAAAAATAATCTTATGGTCAAACCTGAAGAAATTGAAAGAGTTATCACTTTAAGAGTTATTACTGATTATATTGCAGGAATGACAGATAGAATGGCTGAGATGAAGTATAATGAAATAGTTTCTTCTAGTGCACAATGGAGCCAAGAATACACCGAGAGAGCTACTTTTTCTGTGTATTAATATAATTTTATTATGAAAAATTGATTTAACAGGTGGTTTTAACGCCACCTGTTTTTCGCTATTAAACATAAATCAACTCGCTATTGACAACCTCCCTCGCCCTTGCTTCAATATTCCCCATTCTCTGCACCCACTCCATTTGATTTTCCTCTTTGAGTTGTTCAGGTACACCCTCTGCCTCTTTCATCTGCTCCACAAGCATATCAAACATATCTCGTGCCTGCTTTTCTACCTTGGCACAGTGTTGATAGAGTTTGCCTTTAATAAGCAGCGAATTAAAAACTGCGGACTTGTGTTTTTCGAGATGAGATTTATACATCATTCCCCATTTACCGAGTCTGACACTTGCTTCTTCAGGTGGCAGTTTGAGATTCGGGATAAGATAACCGTTTACTTCGCGGTATGTAATTTTCATTTGATTCATCCTTTCATTTTTCTTTATTGTAATAATAGTGCTGGTTTTTGTGTCAAAAACTAATTGTAAACAAATTATGAGCAGGCATTTTTTGACGATTGCTTCAGGCGTAAATTTTCGAGTTCAAAAATGCCCACAACCCCAGTAAAATAGGGCGTTTTCACCACCTTTCGTGTCGAAATTTGTGTAAGATTTTGTGTTGCTTTTCGCTTAATTTATGGTTCTATTTTAACATCTACAGGTGCCATTGCCGCACCCATATTCGTACTGTCGATAATACCTAAATCCACCACCGTACCGAGATGCGCCGCTTTAATCATCGGTAAGGCTTCCGACTCACTCTCACTTAAAATGAGTGCCCCCGCGCCCGTAACGGTACGCTGCGCCGTAGGTGTTCTTTGTCCGCCGTACTCAAGAGGAAAGCGGAACTGCTTTTCCGCCGAGCAGAAATGAGAGCTTGTTGCCGCTATACAGGTATTCATTGCACCGCTTTCAAGGGCAAGACAGGCGGCAAGTGAGGAAAGTGCCATCGTCGAGCAGGCACCGAACATTCCGCAAAAGGGCACGTCCATTCCCCTTAAGGAAAAGCTTGAGCTGATACATTGATTGAGAAGGTCACCCGCAAAAACAGCATCAATGTCAGCTTCCTTTAAATTGCCTTTTTTAAGGGCGGTTTGCATTGCTGCAGTGAGCAAATCACTTTCCGCCTTTTCCCAAGCCTTTTCACCCATTGTGGTATCGTTGAACACCTTGTCAAAGCATTTGCCGAGCGGTCCTTCGCCCTCGAGCCTGCCTGCCACCCCCGCACTCGAAAGCACCCGTATTTCCTTTTCAAAGGTAAAGGTTTTTCCTTTTCTTATTGCCATGGCTACACCTCAAAAATCAGTATGATATAAGAGTGTGCAAAGTTTTTGCAAATATACCTTTGCTTATTGATTTTTATTGATACAGCGTGATATAATGCGGTTATGAAATGCAAAGGAGTTAATTTATGAAGTTTACAATAGAAAAAAATCAGTTTGTAAAAGACGGAAAGCCCGTAAAGCTCATTTCAGGTGCGGTACACTATTTCCGTAATATGCCCGACACCTGGGAGGATATCTTTCTTAAAATGAAGGCTATGGGCTGTAACTGTGTTGAATCCTACTGTGCCTGGAATATGCACGAAAAAAAGCCCGGTGAATATGATTTCACGGGCAACCTCAACATTGCAGAGTTTATCGAAACAGCTCAGAAGTGCGACCTTATGGTCATCGTCCGTCCCGGTCCCTATATCTGTGCAGAGTGGGAATTCGGCGGACTCCCCTGGTGGATTCAGTGCGATGAAAATATGGAAATCCGTTGCTCAAACGAAATTTACATAAAGCACTTTGACCGCTACCTTGACAAAATGTGTGAGCAGATACGCCCCTACCTTACAACAAACGGCGGTAACGTGATTATGCTCCAATGTGAAAATGAGTACGGCTATTACGGTGACGACAGAAAGTACCTTTCTTACCTTAAGGAGGGCTACGAGAGACGCGGCATCGATGTTCCCCTTTTCACCTCTGACGGCACAAGCAGGGATAATATCCTTGACGGATGTATTGACGGTTGCCTTGCCACTCTTAACTTCGGCAGCCGTGTTGAAGAAAACTTCAGGGCTCACGATGAGCTTTATCCCGACAGCCCCAAAATGTGTATGGAGATGTGGAACGGTTGGTTCGACGCCTGGGGTGACGAAAAGCATCACACAACCTCTGCCGAGGATTACGCAAAGGTTGTTGACGATATGCTCACTAAGGGCAGCCTTAATATGTATATGTTCATCGGCGGAACAAACTTCGGCTTTACAAGCGGTGCTAACCACTACGAAAAATTTGCTCCCGATGTTACAAGCTACGACTACGATGCAATGCTTACCGAATGCGGTGACGTTACAAAAAAATACTACGCCGTTCGTGAGGTTATCGGGAAGCATACGGGCGAGGAGCTTCCCGAGGTGCCTGCTAACCGTGAAAAGAAGGCCTACGGCAAGTTTGCTCTTACTGAGAAGTGCGGATTTTTTGACGCACTCCCCCTTCTTTCAAAACCTATTCACTCCGATGTGCCCAAGTGTATGGAGCATTACGGCATAGGCTACGGCTTTATTGCATACAGAACAAGGCTCAACCGTGACTATGAAAATGTGAAGCTTTCCTTTGCCGAGCTTGGCGACAGAGCGCAGATTTATATAAACAAGGTGCTTCAGGGCATTGTTTACATCAACGACAGCCTTGAAATTGAGATAAGTGCAAGGGAGGGTGACTACCTCACCGTGCTTTGCGAAAATATGGGCAGAGCCAACTTCGGACCGAAGATGATGCGTAAAAAGGGTATTTCAGGCAGATGCCTGCTCGGCGGTAAAATCCACTTTGACTGGGAGGTTTATCCACTTACAATGGACAACCTTGACCTTATCGGCTTTGGTGATAAAGCAACCGAGGAAAAGTCGGTGTTCTATAAGGGTACCGTTAACATTGAGGGCACACCGAAGGATACCTTCCTTAAGCTCGACAATTTTACAAAGGGCTTTGTTG
>JAZOVO010000046.1:0-4034 GCA_045658745.1 Acutalibacteraceae bacterium
TTTTTTATTTGAGCATGTCAAAAAATGGCGGAAAAATTTGTAAAATTTGCCGTGGGAGAAATTAGCCGAAATAACTTAAAAAATCTGTTTAATATGGTATAATGTAACAGAATAAAATTAACTCTATGCGGAGGTATTATTATGGCTTACATCAAAAATGAATTCACCTTCCCCTCAACCTCAGGTCTTGCGGAAATCCACGCGGCTTCCTATAAGCCCGAAAACGGCGACGTAAAGGCTGTTATCCAGGTCGCTCACGGTATGGCGGAGCATCTTGAAAGATACGAGAAATTTGCCGCAGCACTTTCAGACCTCGGCATTATGCTTTACATCTCCGACCATCTCGGTCACGGTAAGAGCGTTACCTCAGACGATGAGCTCGGCTACTTCGGTGAGGAGGACGGCTGGAAGTACTTTGTAGAGGACTGCTACAGGCTTACAGGCATTGCAAAGGCTGAAAATCCGGATAAGCCCTTCTTCTTCTTCGGTCACTCAATGGGCTCCTTTGTTGCAAGAGCCTACACATTAAAGTATGCTCACGAGGTAAACGGTGCGATTTACTGCGGTACTGCAGGTCCCAATCCCGCCTCGGGCGTAGGTCAGCTTCTTGCAAAGGCAATTGCAAAGGTAAAGGGTGACCACCACAGAAGCAAGCTTATTGATAAGATTGCCTTCGGTGCATACAACAGTAAATTTGAAAAGAGAACAGCCTTTGACTGGCTTACAAGAGATAACAACGAGGTTGACAAGTACATAGCCGACAAATACTGCGGCTTCCTTTTCACCGCAAACGGCTACAGAGACCTTATGGCTCTGCTTGCTTATGTTTCCTCAAAGGAATGGTTCAACGGTCTTGATAAAAAGCTCCCCATTCTTGTGATTGCAGGTGAAATGGACCCCGTAGGCGGCTACGGTAAGGGTGTTGACACTGTCTGTAAGAAGCTTTACAAGGCGGGCAAGGATAACATCACAAAGATTCTCTATCCCGGTGCAAGACACGAAATCCTTAATGAAAAGGCATACTTCAATGCTGTTGTCAAGGACGTTGCCGACTTCATTTACAAGAATATCTAACGAGGTAAAAAATGTCAGCTTCAGTAAGTGAAAACAGAATTATAATTGAAAATTCTTACATAAAAAAAGAATTGATAATCAACAGAAAAAGAGTATGCTCTTTTATAATTGAAAACAAGCTGAGCGAAAGAATCCTCACTGCCGGAAAGGGCAGTGAGGAATTTGTGCTTTCCTTCGGAAACGGCTTTTTCAAAAAAAGGGTGAGCGCCTCAGAGCTGAAAATCAGAAACGCCGATGCAAAAGCTCTTGAGGGTGAAACGGTGCTGCGAATTGATTTTGAGCCCTTCGGCTATAAAGGAAGTCAGCTTCTTGTCAGCCTTGTTTACAGCCTTAAGGATAAGGATTCCTTTATGAAAAAGCATCTTGAGCTTTCCTTTGACAGGGTCGGTGCAAAGGCGGTTATACTCGATTACGTTGATTTTGAAAGCCTTGCCTTTGATGAGGAGCTTATGCATTGGTGTATTCCCGAGCAGAAGAACTCCCACATTCCCGGCTTTGCAATGAGACTCGGTCAGCCCGTTTACGTCGACTCGCTTTATATGGGCTGTGAGTTTCCGCTGTGCCTTAATGATATTAAAAAGGGTACAACGCTCCTGCGCTATTACAGCGGCAAGAGTCTTTCCGCTCTTGCGAGTGATGGTGTTTTCAGAACCTGTAACGCGGTTATCGGTGCGGCTGAGGGCAATCTTTTTGCCCGTGTGCAGAAGGCATTCTTTGATTACATAAGAACAATTTCCAAGCCCTGCTATTTAAGAAGGCAGTATAACTCCTGGTATGACAATATGCTGAATATCACCACGGAGAATGTTACCTCCTCCTTTCTTGAAATTGAAAAGGGACTTACAAAATACGGTGAGCCTCCCGTGGAAAGCTTTGTTGCCGATGACGGCTGGAACGATTATACAAAGGGCTTCTGGGGCTTTAACGAAAAGTTCCCCGACGGGCTTACGCCCTTTACAAATCTGAGCGAGGCCTTCGGCTCACGCTTCGGCTTGTGGCTCGGTCCCCGCGGCGGCTACACAACGGATACCCCGAAGTTTGCAAAGCAAATTGAAAAGGCAGGCAACGGCTACTATAACAAGCAGGCAGCGGATATCTGCGTTGCAAGTGAAAAATACGCCGAAAAAACAGGTCAGCTTCTGCTTGACTTTATGAAGGAATACCGCCTTAACTATTTCAAGCTTGACGGCTTTGCACAGCATCCCTGCAAAAACAAAAACCACGACCATATGACGGGCGGCTATAAGGATATGTATTTCTACACCGATATATGGGAAAAGTGGATTAAGATTTTTGAAATGCTCAGTAATAATGCTGCTGAAAAATTCTGGATTAACCTTACCTGCTATGCACCGCCCAGCGCGTGGTTCCTGCAATGGGTCAACAGCGTGTGGATGCAGATAAGCAATGACCACGGCTTCATCGGCAAAAAGGGAAAGGTCAGCGATAAGGACGGCTTCCTTTCCTACCGCGACGAAATGTACTTTGATTTCTACGAAACAAGGCAGTTCCAGTTCCCGCAGATGAGCCTTTATAACCACGACCCGATTTACGGCGCCGAGGCAAAGGTGAAAATGAGTGACGACGATTTCCGCTCTTACCTTTTCACAATGGCGGCAAGAGGTACCTCCTTCTGGGAGCTTTATTACAGTCACAGCCTTATGAACGAGGCAAAGTGGAGAATCAACCACAGTGCGCTCAGGTTTATTGACCGCAATATGGATGTGCTTTCACACTCCGTAATTTTCGGCGGAAGACCCTCTGAGGAAGGATGCTACGGCTTTGCCTGCTTCACCGATGATGAGGGTATACTCTGTCTTCGTAACAGCGGCAAGGAAAAGCAGGGCTTCTCCGTCAGGCTTGACGAGGAAATTGCCGTAGGTAAGGCTTTTGCAAAAGCTGAGGTATGCACCGTATTGCCTTATACAATCGGCACACTCGGTGAAAAGTACGGTTACGGTGACACCTTTGCGGTTGAGCTTGAGGCCTTTGAAACAAGGATTTACCATTTCGGCAAAAAAGCAGAGCCCTTAAGAGTTAACTACATTCACGCCGAAAACGAAAACACGCTGGAGCTTACTCTCAATGATTTTGTCGGCACGGACGGGCTTTACTGCGAGGATAACTCACTTGTGAAAATTGACCTGCTTGAGGATTATATGACCCTGAGGCTCACCTTTGAAAATGCATTTTCAAGGGAAAACAGCTACACCCTGAAGGGCGTATGCGATATTGCGGGCAGAGAGCAGGAGCTTAAGCTTTGCTTTGACTATAACGAAAAGGGTATTGTTGTTTACGGCGTAAAGGGCAGCAGCGGCTTTACCGTAAAGGCAACCCTTGACGGATATGAAAATCAGCACCTTATGAGTCAGGGCGGGGAAATGAGCCTTGTCACCGACGAAAGGGGATATGTGATTTTCACCGTAGGTGCTGACCGCCTTGTGTCTCCCGTGACCTGCAGGGATGTTGCACAGATTGCCGCCGTGCGCGAGCGCAACGGTGTGATGAAGCTTTACCTTGACGGTAGGCTTATCTGCGGTAAGGCTACGGAAAACAGATGCCTTAAGGGCGAGGCGCTCGTCACCCTTGACAAGGTGAAGGTGCTTGACAGGGCACTGAGCTTTGATGAGGTGTGAGCATAAAAAAGAAAAGTTTTGGTCAAGCTTTTACAAAAGCTTGCAGGGGTGAGGGGGCAGAGCCCCCTCGTCTTTTTTTTTAGGGTGACCTTGCGGATGAAGGCCGAGGGCCAAGGGCCAAGGACCGAGTGAAGCCCGACGGTACAAATTAACAATGCAGGGGCGGCAACGCCGACACCTCATAAGGAAGTATTTCTTTAAAAAGTGAAATAACTTCACAATAATGCGTTAAAAATCACCGATATGCGTCAGCATTATCGGTGATTTTCGCCTTTTCTTGCAAAGCTATTTCGCATTTTAAAGTGCTTCGCAGTTTCGTAAGAA
>JAZOVO010000047.1:0-18224 GCA_045658745.1 Acutalibacteraceae bacterium
TGTATATGTATCTCTTCCCGTAAGCTTTTATCTGCCCTTTTGTTTTTTGTGAATGCCTTGATTCGCTGACTTAATTTCTTTAAGCCGTCAGATACAACTTCTTCCGTATCCCTTTTCCTTTCTCCTGCGAACCCTTTCTCCTTCGGCTACGAGATACCTTATGTTTTCTTCTTCTCACACCTTCCTCTGCAGGTATGAGCCGCATAACTGCGGTTTCTCAATATATATAATTAGGTCGGCTCGTCCGATCTGATAAATCTACTCATTTTTTTCCGCTGCAAAACACTACAGCGTCTGACTCTTTATTTTTTTATTTCGTAATGTTATCAAATCGTACGGTTTACATTAAACAGTACATCGGTAACACCCCTTTCTTTTTTTGTACCATCATTATATACTTTTTTAATTTATCCGTCAATAGTTTTCAACAAAATAATAATATTTTGTATAACATATACAATACAATGAGAAGAATAGCAAAAGAAAATGCCCCGTTTTCCGTTTGTGTTACTGCGGAAAACAGAGGCATTTTTTGTTTAATTTAAACAATTAAGACTTACAGTCTTGTAAGCTCAACGATGATTGTCCAGATAAGTGAGCTTTTGATGAAATAAACAATGTTTTTGACAATTGCATCGATTCCCTTTGCACCCTCGTAGGAAGGGGCTTCGTTGCCGTCTTCAATAACAAGTGCCTGAGTAAGGCAGATGCCGCCCTTACCGAAAAGCTCTGCTCTTACATAGGTGAAGCTTTCAGCGCCTTCAACTGTGTCGAGGTCAAGGCTGTCATAGCCGTCAGCAATGCTTCCGCTTGCGATAACCTTACCGTCGGCAATCCACTGGATTGTGTCGGCGTTTTCGGCGTTGACGCTGATCTTATGACCGTCAACCTCAACCTTTGTGAAGATGGGATAGGGGATATCTGTATTACGTGCGTCAATTTCCTTTGCAGGACCGATAATGCTGTTTTCTCTGAGCTTTCTTGTTACGGCGAAGAATGCGCCTGACTGCATTGTTTCTTTAATGTTTTCGGTGGTGTTTTCCTCCATCATAAACACGCTGAAGGAGGTGTCGATGTCTTCAGTTCTGTGAGCGTCGGTGTTACTGAAGCCGATAACATTTTTGCCGTAGGGAAGGCAGTACATAAGAAGGTTGTCCCAGAGAATACGGTCATAGGGAGTAACGCTGTTATTTTCGTTGAAAACCTCGATGCCGAGGCAGGAATCATATTTGAGAATAATATCGCCGAACATAGCAACGTTTTCCTTGTCGCTTACTGCGTCAATGTTTCTGCTTGATTCAAGGAAGTCGCCGGGATGATTGATGTGGGAAAGACCACCCATTTTGTCAACAAAGCTTACGGCAAGCTCAAAGCCGTTTTCTCTGCCGCCGAAGCCGTCACCAACGCCCTCGGGAAGGAAGTAGCCGTTAACGTGGCTCTTTGTGAGAGTGAGGTTGTTAAGCTCGTTTGCACCTACAACGCAGGTCATTTTACTGCCTCTTACCTTGCCGTCGGCTGTGGGATATGTACCTGTTGTGATGCCCTCAAACTCCTCGTCGGTAAGGTGTGCTACCTTGTTGCCGAGAAGTGTCTGATAAGCGTAAAGGGGGAGGAAGGTCTGATGTCTGTTCCATTCCTTGCCGGTAATACCGTGGTCGGCGTTTGCAAGAAAGTCATAGCCCTGATTGTAGTATTCCTTGACCATTGTTGCAAGGTCAATGTCAGCGTCGCTGTAGGTTGTGTGGGAGTGAAGGCTGCCCTTATAGGCGCCCCAAGCGTTGTCACCCTCCCAGATTACATCGGCGTAGGGAGAGTTAATTGTGTAGCCTTCGTCTGCGGCAAATGCTACTGCGGAGAAGGGGAGAAGCATAAGCGCTGAAAGGATGATGCTCAAAAGCTTTTTGGTTGTTTTCTTCATAAAAATTACCACCTTTAATTTTATAGATATATTTAAGCACAAAGAAGAGCAAGTGTCAAGAATTTTATTGACAACGGAAAAAATGTTTGTTAAAATCTAAAGGTAATTTGTTTATTGTAAGGACGGAGAAATTATGAGCTTTTATAAAATGACAATCGCAGGTCTTGAAAGAGATCTTCCCATCTGTAAGGTTAACGATAAGCTTGATATTGCAGGCTTTGTAATTTTCGGTGATGTTGAAATGACCGTTGCCGCTGCGGGTGAGCTTATTAAAAAATGCCCCGAGTTTGATGTTATAGTCGCTCCCGAGGCAAAGGCAATTCCTCTCGCTCACGAAATGGCAAGGCAGAGCGGCAAGCCCTATTATATCTGCCGTAAGGGAGCAAAGCTTTATATGCAGGACCCCGTAAGTGTAAACGTGCGTTCAATTTCAACGGATAAGGAGCAGACCCTTTTCCTTGATTCCCTTGAGGGTGAAAAGCTTACCGGTAAAAGAGTTGTTATTCTTGATGACGTTATAAGCACGGGCGAATCTCTTCTTGCAGTAGAAAAGCTTCTTGAAAAGTTTGACACAAACATTGTTGCAAAGGCAGCAATCCTCGCTGAGGGTGACGCCGCAAAGCGTGACGATATCATCTTCCTTGAAGAGCTTCCTCTTTTCTTCCACGACTGATTTAAATGAAAAGACCCTTTGCCGTAATCGGCTTCACAAGCTTTGCAGTTATGCTCTTTTCGGCTTTGATCGGAAGGTCGGATGTGGCTTTGTATGCTTGTAAGGTCTGTGCGGCTTCAGGGGTGTTATCTTTGATTGACAAAAATTTAAGGCAGACAGTAACCGTACCCGTATGCTTGTTTACGGCGTCGGCTGTCTGCTTTCTTTTTGTGATGTATAACGGTGACAGGGCGCAAACCCAAAGTCTCACAGGAGATAGTGTTGAGGTTAAGGCAACTGTAAGCGAAGCGCCCTATATGAAAAAGACTAACGGTCGGCATTACTGTGTGCTGGAGCTTGAAAGTGTTGACGGTGAAAAGGCAAGCGGTAAGCTACGCCTTTCCTTTTCTCCTTCGAAGGACGGAATTGAAACGGAACAGCTTGATATCGGAAACAAGGTAAGCTTTACGGGTAAGGTTTACATCCCCGGTGAAAACGAAAAAAGCATCAGCCGCTACTTTACGGGTGAGAATATTCTCCTCGGTGCTTACGGTGTTACGGATTTTACCTGGGGTGTGCCTGTATTCAGAGGCGTGAATTATTATTTTCATAAAATCCGTTCCTTTGTCTCTGAAAGACTGCGCTACGGCTTCGGAGATAAAATTGCGGGACTGCTTGTCGGTATATTGACGGGTGACAAAAGCGTCCTCGATGATGAACTGTACGATGCCTTCCGTGATACGGGCATAGCGCATCTTATGGCGGTTTCGGGTCTGCATCTTTCTGTGTGGGTTTATTCCCTCGGCTCACTTATTCCCGAGAAAAGCAAAACGGCGAAGCTTAAATATGTGCTTCTGATTTTTGCGGTTTTGTTTATAATGCTTCTTGCGGGTATGAGCGAATCGGTGAAGCGGGCGGGCTTTATGAGTCTCGTTTATCTTTCGGGTAAGCTTTCAAGTCATCGGAGTGACAGCCTTAACAGCCTCGGCTTTGCTGTTTTTGTGATGATACTTTTTAATCCGATGTGTGTGCTGAGCATTTCGCTTCAGCTTTCCTTTCTCTCTACTCTCGGAATACTCACCCTCGGTCAGCTTTATATAAAAAGAAGCTCAGAAATTCTCGGCGGCAGAAGCATAAATACGCCCTTTAAAAGGTTTGTACGTGCCTGTAGTGATATTTTCTTCATAAGCATCAGCGTCCTTGTGTTCACCTTCCCCGTGCTGATTTATAATTTCGGCGGAATTTCAACGGTTTCGGCGTGGGTGAATATGCTTGTTTCTCACGCAGTTACTCCCTTACTTATGCTTTCGGGCGCTTACGTGCTTTTGTCGGGCTTGCCTTGGATTGCTTTTCCCGTAAGTGTCATTGTAAAGCTTATTTCGGAGTATGTTATTTCTGTTGCCTCGGTATTTCTGCGGGTGAAAAACGCCTTCCTTGTTTTCAATGCAGAAAACCTGCCCCTGTACATAGCCGCGGCGGTGCTTATCGCTTTTCTGAGCCTTGCCTTTTTCAAAAGGAGCAACGCTAAGGCGAGGATGGCTCTTATCCTTTCGTCGGTTATAGCTTCCGTCGGTCTTATTGCCTTTTATGAAAAGAGCGAAGAGGCGGTAAAAATACACCTTGCCGATTATGACGGTCAGCTCGCCGTTGCCGTTGAAAATTACGGAACGGCTCTGCTTACGGAAAATATCGACAGCTATGAGCGGGGACTTTTCATTTCCGGGCTTGAGGAAAAGGGTGCTGACACGGTTGCTTATATTGACGGGGAGGATGCTTATTCTCTTTCTGACGGCAAGGCTTTAAGCAAGGCAGAGTATGATGCTGACTTTAAGGATATCGGTATTAAAGCTTACGGTGACGGAAAAATAATTGAAGCTGAGGGTAAATATATTCATATTTTTTACTCGGAGACTTTGCAAAAGGCTGACAGTTGTGATATAATAATCACCAAGCGTGACGGCGGTGCGGTGATAAGCAGCGGCGAAAAGAGCTTTACGCTCGAAAAGGGCGGAAGCCTTACGCTTATATTAAAGGATAATCTGATTTTGAGAGGTGAAGGCTCGTGGCGGAATTTGATGAAAAGCAACTGAAGGCCCATATAAAGGGCGGGGATTTTCTGCCCGTATATCTTTTCTGCGGAAATGAGTCCTACCTTAAAAAGCTTTACAGTGATACTCTTGTTGACAAGGCGGTAAGCGGCGATTTTCTCGACTTCAATTTTCAGAGCTTTGACGGCAAGGGACTCGATTTTCAGCAGGTAATTGACGCGGCTATTATGATGCCTCTTATGAGTGACCGCCGTGCGGTGCTTGTACGCGACGCAAAGCTTGAGAGTATGAATGACTCCGACTTCACTCTCCTTAAGGATTACCTTGAAAATCCCTCGGAAAGCACGGTGCTGATTTTTTTACAGACTGCCGACGATTTTTCCCTTGCCAAGGCGAAGAAAGCTGCAGATATAATAAGAAAGCAGGGCGCGGTCTGTCAGCTTAACAAAAGAAGCGGTAATGACCTTATAAAGCCGCTGATTTCCTCTGCCTCAAAGCAGGGCTGCGTGCTTACTCCCGACGGAGCACACTATCTTGTCAGCGTTGTCGGTGACGATTTCAACGTGCTTATAAATGAGCTTTCAAAGGTCTGCCACTATGCGGCGGGGGGCGAAATCACAAAAAGGCACATTGACGAGGTTGCCGTTAAAACCGACGAGGCAAAAATTTACGACATTACAAAGTTCCTTCTCCAGAAAAACTTCGACAAGGCATACGAGGTGCTGAATATACTTTTAAGGCAGAAGACCCAGCCTGAGTATATACTCGGTATAATTGTGGGTGCATATGTTGATATGTACCGTGCAAAGGTGTCCCTTGCCTGCGGTAAGGGTGCGGAGGAGCTGAGCGAGGCATTCGCCTACGGAAAAAGAGCCTTTGCCCTTAAAAACGGAGCAAGAGATGCTTCGAGAATAGACCTCGATACCCTTCGCAGGTGTATTGATGTGCTTTGTGAGGCTGACCTTAAGCTCAAAAGCGGAAGGGATAACCCCTCGGTTGTCCTCGAGCAGCTTATGGTGAGGCTTTTCCTCGTTTCAAACGGTGACAGAGTATGATTAAGCTTGATATGCCCGTTATAGTAGAGGGCAAATATGATATAATAAAGCTGTCAAACTTAATTGACGGGCTTATAATTAAAACTGACGGCTTCGGCATTTTCAAGGATAAGGAGAAGCAGATGCTTATCCGACGCCTTGCGGGTGAAAAGGGGATAATAGTCCTGACCGACAGCGACTCGGCGGGCTTTATGATAAGGAATTTTATTACCTCGGTTGTGCCCAAGGAAAAAATAACCAATGTATATATCCCCGATATATACGGCAAGGAAAAGCGTAAAACCGAGGGAGGCAGAGAAGGAAAGCTCGGCGTTGAGGGAATGAGCGAGGAGGTGCTCCTTGAAGCCTTCGGAAAGGCGGGAGTGCTTTGCGGTAAAAGCGACGGTACCGAAAGACGTCTTATTACCAACATTGACCTTTACGAGTGGGGCTTTTCGGGAAGACCCGAAAGCAAAATAAAAAGGCAGGCTCTTTTAAAAAGCCTTGCCCTGCCTGAAAGAATGTCCACCTCAAACCTTGTGAAAATATTAAACTCATTTGTAACCTACGAGGAATTTACCGAAAAAGCAAAGGAGATAAGCATATGCGAATAGGACACGGATACGATGTACATAAATTGGTTGAGGGCAGAGCCCTTATTATAGGCGGAGTGGAGATACCTCACGAAAAGGGACTGCTCGGTCATTCCGATGCCGACGTGCTTCTTCACGCAATATCCGATGCACTTTTAGGTGCGGCGGCGCTTGGTGATATCGGAAAGCTCTTTCCCGATACCGACCCCGCCTACAAGGGCGCGGACAGCCTTAAGCTGCTTTCTGTTGTATGTGAGAGAGTGAGAGAAGCGGGCTTTGAAATTGAGAATATTGACGCAACAGTGCTTGCCCAGGCTCCGAAGCTTCGTCCTTTTATTGACACTATGCGCGGAAAAATTGCAGAGTGCACGGGGCTTGATGTCTCCTGTGTGAGCGTCAAGGCAACCACAGAGGAGGGGCTTGGCTTTACCGGTGCGAAGGAAGGCATTGCGG
Source organism: Acutalibacteraceae bacterium (assembly GCA_045658745.1). GTDB lineage: Bacteria > Bacillota > Clostridia > Oscillospirales > Acutalibacteraceae > UBA6857. The sequence goes on from JAZOVO010000047.1 coordinate 6,699, forward strand.
CACACGCGGTGTGCTTGTTGAAGTAGTCAGTAGTCAGTAGTCAGTAGTCAGGGTTGTCGCTTCGCGACAATGGGTTTCAGATGAAAAAGATAAGCAGGTATTTGATTTTAAAAGAAATACCTGCTTTTAATCTTTTTTTAACGCCGTAAGGCGTTTCCTGACTACTGGCTACTGACTACTTGAAATTACATTTCCCCCATAGTGATAACCTTTCTGTTTTTGATAATGTAATCAACGAGGGAAATAACAGTAAGGGCTACCGCGGCATACATCACAACAAGTGAAAGTGCGCCGAGACTGAGGGCGGGGAAGGCCTTTTCGGTCAGCATAATAATCATCATCGCCATCTGGACAACGGTCTTTGCCTTGCCCCAGCTTGAGGCGGCAATTGCAACGCCGTTGTCGGCGGCAATCTGCCTTATACCGCTTATGGCAAACTCTCTGCCTATTATGATTAGCACTACCCAGGCGGGAATGTCACCCATTGCGCAAAGGCAGATGAGGGCAGAGCAGACGAGAAGCTTGTCCGCCATAGGGTCCATAAATTTACCGAAGTTTGTCACCGTGCCCTGACGCTTGGCAATCGTGCCGTCAAGCTTATCGGTAATTGTTGCAACAACAAAAATGATGAGTGAGATAAGCTCGTTGTAAGCTGTAAAATCTGTCAGAATGAAAATAACAAAAAATGGAACAAGTATCATTCTGAAAACCGTCAATTTGTTAGCTAAGTTCATAATTCACCTCATTTAAAATGCAAAATGCAAAATGCAAAATGCAAAATTGCGGTCGCGGGTAAAGCGGTTAAGGTATTTAGTAATTTGCCGCAAAGCAACCTTTGATATGCTTTAAAAGTGCGTTGATTATAATTATTATTGTATTTGGGCGGAGGTTCTGTGAAAATTCAGCTTTACTTCAAGCGGATATAATCCGGAACAAAGTGACCATTCATTTTGAATTTTACATTTTGAATTTTGCATTCATTTAAACCACTCTTCTGCGATTTTTCTGTCCTTGAAGTAGTACTCCCTGTCCTTCTCTCCTATTTCACGAAGCACCCTGCAGGGATTGCCGACGGCAATTACATTTGAGGGGATGTCCTTTGTAACAACGCTTCCCGCGCCGATAACGCTGTTGTCTCCGATTGTGACACCGGGAAGCACAATAACTCCCGCTCCGAGCCAGCAGTTTCTGCCGATGTGAACGGGCATATTGAACTGCAGAGCCCTTTCGCGAAGCTCGGGCAGAATAGGGTGTCCCGCCGTCGCAACAACAACATTCGGCCCGAACATTGTGCAGTCGCCCACGTAAATGTGGGTGTCGTCAACAAGGGTGAGCCCGAAGTTAGCGTAAACGTTGTTGCCGAAGTGGACGTGATAGCCCGCGTGGTTGGCGTGAAGGGGAGGCTCAATGTAGCAGTTTGTGCCGATTTCGGCAAACATATCTTTAAGCATTTCCTCTCTCTTGTCAAGCTCCGTCGGGCGGGTCATATTGAAATCGTAAAGCTTATCGAGTCTTTTGAGCTGCTCGCTCATTATCTCTTCGTCATCGGGAACATAAATTTCACCCGTGTGCATTCTTTCCTTCATTGAGCTCATAGCAAAACTCTCCTGTAGCATTTATTGTATGATAATCGGATTATCTCATAAATTCCCGATAAAAACAATATAAAATTCAAAAAAGAAAGGAAATGTTCACATTACTGTAGAAAATTATCTCTGAGTGTGCTAAAATATAGCTTATATCGGACAGCGGAGGATAAAGAAATGAGCTTTGTTAAAATTCACGAAAGGGATAATGTGCACGTTGACCTTGAAAGCGGACACAAGTATGCCCTTTGTGATATCACGGAGGGTGAAGCGGTGATAAAATACGGCTACCCCATCGGCGTTGCGGTTGAAAATATAAATGAGGGTGACCACGTTCATTCACATAACCTTAAAACGGCTCTTTCGGGTACACTCGATTATACTTATTCTCCCGTCCCTGAAGAGGTAAAGAAAAAAGAGCCCTTCACCGTAATGGCTTACCGCCGTAAAAACGGTCAGGTCGGTATACGTAACGATGTCTGGATTGTCAATACCGTCGGCTGTGTCAACGGTATTTCGCAGAAGCTTGCTTCCCTTACGGGCGCATTCTGCTTTACTCATCCCTACGGCTGCAGTCAGCTCGGCGGAGACCACGAAAGGACTCAGCTTATATTAAAAGGTCTTATCAACCACCCCAATGCTTCGGGAGTGCTTGTTCTCGGTCTCGGCTGTGAAAACAATAACATCGGTGAAATGAAAAAGGTTCTCGGTGAGCTTGACGGAGAAAGAGTAAGCTTCCTTAATGTTCAGGACTGTGAGGATGAAATCAGTGAGGGCGTTAAAATAATCCGTGAGCTTCAGCAGAAGGCAAGCCTTGAAAAGCGTGTTTCAGTTCCTGTAAGCGAAATCGTAATCGGTATGAAGTGCGGCGGAAGTGACGGCTTTTCTGGTATAACGGCAAACCCGTTGTGCGGAAAAATCACCGACAGCCTTGTGGCTATGGGCGGAAGTGCCGTGCTGACAGAGGTGCCCGAGATGTTCGGTGCCGAGCAGCTTTTAATGAACCGATGCATAAACAAAAATGTTTTCTGCAAAACCGTTGATATGATAAACGGCTTCAAGGAATACTTCACCGCTCACGGTCAGCCCGTTTCGGAAAATCCCTCACCGGGAAACAAGGCGGGCGGTATCACAACCCTCGAGGATAAATCTCTCGGCTGTGTGCAGAAGGGCGGTACTGCTCTTGTTACGGCGGTGCTTACCTACGGTGATACCGTAAGAGAAAAGGGTCTCAACCTCCTTGACGGCCCCGGTAATGACATCGTTGCCTGCACTAACCTTACCGCCGCAGGCTGTCACCTTATCCTTTTCACAACGGGCAGAGGTACACCCCTCGGCGCTCCCGTGCCTACGGTTAAGATTGCGACGAATACCGCAATTTTTGAAAGGAAGCCCCATTGGATGGACTTTGACGCGATGACGGGCAATGAGGATGAGCTGTGGCAGTATATCAGAGAGGTCTGCGAGGGCAGAGAGACCTGCAATGAAAAAAACGCCTACCGTGAAATTGCGATTTTCAAGGACGGAGTTACCCTTTAAAAGCTTTGTGTAAGGAAGTAATAAAAATGCAAAAATCAAACAATATAAAAAGTCTGGCATTATCTGCAATGTTTCTTGCCTTAGCCTTTGTAATGCCCTTTCTGACGGGGCAGATACCGCAGATAGGCTCTATGCTTTGCCCGATGCACATTCCCGTTATCCTTTGCGGATACATCTGCGGAGCACCCTGGGGACTTGCGGTGGGCTTTATTGCTCCGCTTTTACGCTCGGCGATAATGGGTATGCCGGTAATGTTCCCCGCGGCAGTTGCCATGGCCTTTGAATTAGCGGTTTACGGATTTATGTCGGGACTTTTATACCGCCGTCTGCCGAGAAAAAAGGTATGCATTTATCTTTCCCTTGTCATTTCAATGCTTGCAGGCAGGCTTGTGTGGGGCAGCGTGCAGCTTGCGCTTATGGGCTTTGATACGGATAAGTTCGGGCTTTCCGCGTTTATTGCGGGCGCCTTTATCAACGCGCTTCCCGGTATTGCGGTTCAGCTTGTGCTGATTCCCGTGATGATTATGGCTGTTGAAAGAGGAAAGCTGGGGAAGATTGGTCAGTAACAGTAAAATTTAAGGGGCTGTAAAAAAAGCGCAGATCGCATAAAACAAGATAAATAAAGAGTTTCTCGGGGACGAAAACGCCGGGAAACTCTTTAAAAACTTTAAAATCGACAAAAAACTGAGTTTTTTGTGTTTTATGCTATAAACAAACTTCGCCTCTCGGCGTACCTTCGTACGCCTTCGGGTAACCGAAAAACAAAGCATAGGCTTTGTTTTTCGCTCAGTTTGTTCATTCTGCATCTTTTTTTCACGCCCCTGAAAAGGAGCTGTAAAAAAACTTTCGTTTTTTTACAGCTCCTTTTTCCGTTTTAATTGTAATGCTCTGTGATACTGTCACCGATGGCTTTAAGCAACGAGTCCTCATGGGTCGAGGGAAGATCGCAGTTATAATGCCAGATCATCACGCCGCCAAAGCCGTTTTCAATACAGTAGTCTGTTTTCTGCTTTACAACCTCGGGTGTGTTGAACCAGAAGTCCTTGTCTGTATCATTGCAATGATACCAGCCATCCTCGGTCATAGCGTCGTAACAGCCGTTATAGCCGTACCAATAGCCTGCCATATCGGTGGGTCTTGAATAGAAGGGGATGCCAACGTTGACCTTGCTCATAGGCATACCTCTGAGGCCGAGCTGGTTAAGCTGTTCAAGAGTACCCTCGTAGGTGGCGTGTCTTCCCTGACCGTCAACAAAGTCATAGCACATAAGCTCAAAGGTGTCAATAGCCTCAATGGCGGCGTTTGTGAATTTAATGTTCCAGGCGTTGCCTGCAACACCGAGAGTGTATTTTTTGCCCAATGCTCTGTCAAGAGAAACAAGGAAGCTGTTGTAGTAGTGCCAGGCCTTGAGAGAGAGGGGATATTCATAGTCAAAGTGAACGCCGTCAAAGTCGTACTTTTCAAGCACGGCAATGATGTTTTCTTCAAGCACACCGCTTTTGAAGGCCTTGTTGTGCTCATCACTCTGGGCTTCCATCTGCTCCTCGTATACGTCTGAATCCGTTACGCCCCCGGGTCCTATAAGGTTAAGGGTGAGGTGAACGTCTCTGTCGCCGATTGCATCACGGACCTTTGTGAGAACGGTTTCTATTTTTTCTTCGTCGTACTCGACCTCGCCCTTGCTGTTGAAGGAGGCACATTCGAAAATAATGGCATCTGTTACAATATCAAAATCTTCTTCATATAATTCGCCGCCCCAGTACATTATGGCGTCGCCTCTTATGTAGGTTGTGACCCTGAAGTCATCAACCTTTTTATCGATAAGGCTTCCGTTTATGCCGAGAAAGCTTGAAATGACGGTTGCAATTGTTGTGAAAAATGCAAGAACTCGTTGAATAAAAGTAATCATAATATTTTCTCCTTTGTTTTTTATTGAAGCTTATCCTAATGCAGGCTCAGCCTGAATTGTAATCTCGGCTGAGGCGTATTTTTCGGTTTCAAGAACGATTATCTCGTTTTTCTCCCTGAGTAAAGCACCGGGAAGATACAGAGCCTTCTGCGGACCTATATCCCAGTATCTGCCGAGGTTGAAGCCGTTGACAAATACATAGCCCTTTGTAAAGCCCTTCATATTCACAAAGCAGTCCTTGCCCTCTGCCTCAAAATAACCCTTGAGGAAAACAGGGGAGCTTTTATCTGAATCTGACGAAAGCTTTTTAAAGCTGAGCTTTTCAAGGTTGTCAAGGGGAATGGTGTGCACGGTGTAGTCCATAATTGTCTGATTGGCGAGCATTACCTTTGAAATGCCCTTTCGGTCATACATGTCGGCACCGTAGTTGACACGTCCCATTGCATCTACAAGTATACCGAGCTCGCTTTCACCGTCAACGCTGACAAAAAGCTGTTTTTTGAGCTTAAGCTTGTTGAAGAAGGACTTTTCCTTCATTCTGTCAATAACGGCGATTTTCTTTTTGTTAAAGTAAACGTGAGCATAATCGTGAACGCCGTCAATTGTAAGGAAGGAAGCCGAATACTTGCCCTTGAGCAGGGTTTTATAATAGATAAGACCGTGGCTCTGACCGTAGGACTCCATGCCTCGGGGTAAGGGTGAGTAGTGCTTTTCGGAAATTGCGTCGAGGTTTTCAAAAAGTCCTGCTTCCTCGGTGAGCTTAACCTTGCCGATATTCTGCATCTCGGGTGAGGGGGGAAGCTCCGTCATTTCTATGCCCTGCTTTTCGCAAAGCAGCTTTCTTATTTTATGGTAGGTTTCGGTATAGTCGCCCCATTCTGTCAGCGGAGCGCAGTAATCGTAGCTTGTAACCGTAGGAGCAAAGCCCTTGTTATGGTTTGAGCCCGCGTTGAAGCCGAAGTTTGTTCCGCCGTGGAACATATACATATTGAAGGAAGCGCCCTGCTTAAGGAATGCCTCAATCTCCTTGAGCGTACTGTCAGCACCGCGGGTGTGATGCTTTTCACCCCAATGGTCAAACCATCCGCACCAGAATTCCATACACATTTTCGGAACATCGCCGTAGGGCTTGAGAGCCTCAAATGCGCTTGAAGCCTTTGAGCCGAAATTAAGCGTGGGAAGGATACCCTCGATTGTGCCGCCTGAAAGCATATTGCACCAGGTGCCGTCGGAGGTGAACAGAAGCACGTCTATACCGAGCTCACCGTACATATCCTTGAGGGCGTTGAGATATTTTTTATCGTTGCCGTAGCTTCCGTACTCGTTTTCAATCTGCATTGCGATAATGTTACCGCCGTTTGAGATAAGCATCGGCTTAAGAATTGAGAAAAGCTTTTCAAAGTAGTCTCTTACGTGACCGAGATAGGTCTCGTTGTTACAGCGAAGCTCAATGTCTTTGTCCTTAAGAAGCCAGGCGGGGAAGCCGCCGAACTCCCATTCTGCGCAGATATAGGGTCCCGGTCTTACAATAGCATACAAGCCGAGCTTTTTTGCTGCTTCAAGGAATTTTACTATATCAAGCATTCCCTCAAAATCAAACTCGCCCTTTTTCGGCTCGTGAAGATTCCAGCACACATAGGTTTCAACGGTGTTGAAGCCTGCAAGCTTAAGCTTAAGGAGTCTGTCCTCCCAGTATTCGGGCAGTGTGCGGAAGTAATGCATTGCGCCCGAATAGATTTTAAAGGGTTTGCCGTTAAGGCAGAACTCACTGCCTTTTATTTCAAATGTATCTGCCATTTTATCTGTTCCTTTATGTAAATTTTTTTATTTGTTTACCCAATTTATAACAAGCGGCGGATCCTTAAGCTCGTCGCCGTTTTTTGTCGGATACCACTTTTTACCGAGAGTCATTTCGCTTTCTGTACCCTGCATATTCACCTCAAGCATTGCTGTACAGCTGAAGAAGGCATATTCGTCAATTTGCTTTACGCTTGCGGGAACGGTAAGCTTTTCGATTGCCGAATTGAAGGCGAAGGCATCCTTGCCGATTGCTTCAAGTCCCTCGGGAAGGATAAGTGATTTCAAGCTGCAACGGAAAAAGGCTTTTTCCTCAACAGCCTTAAGAGTGGAGGGGAGAGTGATTTCGTTAAGCTCATAGCACTTGTAAAAAGCCTTTGAGCGGATAACCTCAACGCCCTCGGGTATCACATAGGAAATAGTTTTGACTTCGTTGCCGTCTTTGTCCTTTTCTGTTTTAACACCGCCTGCAGGAGGATAGAAAAGGAGAGTTTTCATATCCTTTGTGAAAATAACGCCGTCAACGTCACAAATGTAGGGGTTTGCATCATCTACCTCAAATGCGGTGATTTTCTTACTGTTGCCGAATGCCCAGTCGGAGATTTCCTTTACGTTTTTTCCGATGGAGATTTTTGTTACATATTCGAGATTAACGGCGGCAAAATCGGCTATTTTCGTTACGGGTACGCCCTCGTATTCGTCGGGGATTACAATTTCCGTAACGGTTGATTTATTCGGTACGGCTGTAACCGTTGCCTCGCCGTTTTCAATTTCAAGGGTGATATCCGTGTTGCCCGAAAGTGAGGCAAGGTCACCGCTTGAGCAGGAAGCAAGGCAGAAGCATAAAACAGTAACGAGCATTAAAGCTGTCAGTAATCTTCTCATTGTGCCACCTCCTGTACGGGCTCTTCCTTTATTTTTGCAGCTTCAAGCCTTTCCTGAAGCTCTTTTACGCATTGGTCGTGCTTTTCCTTTGTAAGATTATAGAAGAAGAAGGGAATCATTGAAAGGAAAAGGCTGATTACGTTAAACCATACGTGGATGCTGAAAACATCGGCGCAGATTTCTGTGTCGTAAAGCACGTCCCAGTCCGAGGTGAAGCCCGCAAGCTGGAGAATCCAGGGGCTGAAGTAGCCGAGAGCAAGATTAAGCGGATTTGTAAGCCAGGTGAAAACGCCTGAAATTGAGTCGCAGCGCTCGCCGAATCTCCATTGATGGTAAATCTGTGCGTCAGCGCCGAGGCCTGTTGCAACACCCGTATCAACGGGCTGAAGAGTGTTACGAAGGAAAAGGCAGATAAGGAAAATGAGAATATTTTCCGTGTTGATTGCGATAAGCATTCCGAGAATGCTTACAATTTCAGCGGCTCTTGAAGCAAGAAGAATGTCTCTTTTCTGGAACTTCTTTGTCAGCCATACACAAAGCAGGTTACCGGGAGTCATTCCTATAACAACTATACTTGAGGCGATGCCGTAAAGGGTTTCTTCTCTGAGAGAGTAAATGAACCACCATTGAAGGATGTTTCCTATCATCCATTGCCATTGACCGAGAACGTTAGATACATTTATCATCCAAAGGTATTTGTTTTTGAAGGCGTTTTTTGCGCCCTCAAGGAAGGAAACCTTTTTTCTCGTTTCAATGCCCTCTTCAATTGTACGCTCCTTACAGAAGACGGCGGCAAGGGTGAGCAGAGCACCGATAAAGGCAAAAATCGGAACGAAGATTTTATAGGTTTTAAGGCTCGTATAGCCACCCGTTGAAGCAATGAGCATCGGGAAGAAAATATTGATAATTGAAGGTGCAAAGCCCGTGATTATGGGAACGATTGAATAAAGCTTCTGTCGCTCCTGAGAGTTGGGTGTCATATAGGCAACAAGTCCGTTTACACCGATGAAGCTGTTATGGAAGAAGTTCATCAGGGTGAAAACGAAATGAAGCACAACAAGCTTTGTTACATAGGGTGCATTCTGAACGGGAAGATAGGGGATAAGTGAAAGCAGAAGCATTGCGGGAATTACACAAAGCAGAATCATCGGCTTTACTCTGCCGTGCTTTGCGCCGAACAGGCGTCTTATCAGCCACGTGACGTAGCCCGTGATACCGTTTGTAACAAGTATATTACCGACAATCTGCGGAGCGCCCATCATAAATGCCTCGAAGATATTGGCGGGAATGAAATAGCAGCCGATACCGATAAGAATCTGACCGAGGTAGGTTGCGTGGGCAAAAATCTTCATACCCTTTGTAAGTCTGCCGTGGTTTTCGTAAATGAGCATACCTACGGGATTTGTGAACATAAGCACATAGCCGATTATAGTTGTTACAAGGTTGATGAGATAGAAATCCATTGCGGGGATTTCCATAATTGCGCCGCAGAAAAGTGTAGCCGAAAAGGTCACAATGTTTGAAGCGGTGCAGTAAATATATGTACCTGCCTGAGATAAGGTGTAGGCCGCCATTTCCTTAAGCGTAAGGTATTCACCCTCGCCGGGGGTGTTCCAATGGCTTTTAACGTAGCCAGGAGCCGCCTTGACCTTTGTCAAGATTTCTGAAACGTTCATATTTTCTCCTCCAATCCTTTTGATTATACAATACTATTTATATAAAAGCAATAAATTATATAAAAACGAGGACAAAAAAACAACTCAATAGCCTTCTGATTACTGAGTTTTGGTGCGGGTGCTCATAAGGGATTAACTTAACATTAGTAAAAGTCGGCACAGACACTATATATTCAGCATCGACTGCACAAAGCTAAAGGCGGATGTACGCGGAGAAATTAAAGAGGCAGAGGGTGTTACAGAAGTATTGAAAGAACAAGACCAGCTTAAATGGGTACAGAGAAAGAGCAACATTCAGCAACGGGCAAGAGAGATTGTATGTGCAGAAATTATATACACGTAAAAAGAACAAGATAAAACAGTTATGTAATATAATACAAGCGGCAAAGAGAAATTTCTTTTTGCCGTTTAAATTTTACACGGATTTTACACAGATATGCTTATGGATTTTACTTGACAACTGTAAAATACAGGTAAAATGCAAGTAAAATCAAATTAAATAAAACAAATCAAATTGGAGGATGTATTAAATGGATATTTTTGACGTGTTAACTCTCATAGGCGGTCTTTGCTTGTTCCTCTTCGGAATGAATCTTATGGGCGATGCGCTCGAAAGAAGTGCAGGCAGTAAGCTTGAAATGATGATTGGTAAGCTTACGAGCGGTAAAATGGCAGGCTTGCTTACCGGTCTTGGCGTAACCGCTGTTATTCAGAGTTCATCCGCTACAACGGTTATGGTTGTAGGCTTTGTAAACTCAAAGCTTATGACTCTCAAGCAGGCAATTCACGTGATTATGGGTGCTAATATCGGTACAACCGTTACCGCGTGGATTTTAAGTCTCAGCGGTATTTCGGGAAGCAATACGTTCCTTAAACTTCTCAAGCCTACTTCATTTACACCCGTTCTTGCACTTATAGGTATTATTTTTGCTATGTTTACCAAGAGCAACAAGAAAAAGGATATCGGTGTAATTCTTCTCGGCTTTGCAACATTAATGTTTGGTATGGATACAATGACGGATGCTGTTTCAGGTCTTAAGGATATTCCTGCATTCCAGGAAATGTTCATTATGTTCAAAAATCCCGTTCTCGGTGTTCTTGTCGGTGCAGTTCTTACTGCAGTTATTCAGTCAAGCTCCGCTTCCGTGGGTATTCTTCAGGCTCTCGCGGCAACAGGTGCAGTTTCTTTCGGAGCAGCTATTCCTATTATTATGGGACAGAATATCGGTACTTGTATCACCGCATTACTCTCATCAGTGGGTACAGCTAAAAATGCAAGAAGAGCAGCTCTTGTACACTTATCCTTTAACGTAATCGGTACAGTCGTATGCCTTGGTGCTTTCGCGATTGTTAAGAGTATATTTGCTCCCGCTTTGCTTGATGAGTCAGCAACCTATGCCGGTATCGCAACCGCACACTCACTGTTTAATGTTGTTTGTACCTTGCTTCTTCTTCCTATGTCAGGACTTCTTGAAAAGCTCGCATACAAGCTTATACCAGACAATGAACAAACAGAAAAAACATCAAAACTCGACGAAAGATTACTCGTTACACCCGCTATTGCTCTTGAATGCGCACGCAATCTTACCTGCGATATGGCAAGATTGGCAACGGAAGCTCTGAAAAACAGTGTCGAATGTTTATCAGTGTATGACAAGTCAAAAGCAAAATATGTGCGTGAAATTGAAGATAAAACAGACCGACTAGAAGATACTATAGGTACCTATCTTATTAAGCTCAGCACAAAACAGCTTAATGAAAACGAAGGTGCAATGGCTTCCATGCTTCTTAAGGCAATAGGTGATTTTGAAAGAATTTCTGACCACGCTGTAAATATTATAGAATCTGCAGAAGAAATGCGAGAAAAAGGTATTGTCTTTTCCGAGGGAGCAGAAGCTGAAATGGAAGCACTTTCAAATGCTACAACAGAAATTGTCGATATGTCATATCTCTCTTTCATAAATGAAGATGCTGAACAGGCCACTCTTGTTGAGCCGCTTGAACAGGTTATTGACAGAATGAAGGAACTTCTTCGCACAAGACATATTGACCGTTTACGTATGAATGAATGCAGTATTGAAGCCGGATTTGTCTGGAGTGATCTTCTTACAAATATGGAAAGAGTTTCTGACCA
>JAZOVO010000048.1:0-21334 GCA_045658745.1 Acutalibacteraceae bacterium
TATTACCAACAGAAAAAAATAAAAAACGGATTTTTGAACAGATTATAAAAAATCGACAATTGTCTATGCAATTTACCCATAAAAAAAGGCAGAAAACTACCTCCCTGTTCTCAGTCGGGGGTTGAAGAAAGGGAGGTGAAGGTGCGGATAAAAAAACCTCATTCAAATTACCGCAAGGTTATAATAGCACGGTTACCTTAAAGGAAATTAAAAGTCCAAACAGAGAGTAGTCAGTAGTCAGTAGCCAGTAGTCAGGGACGGCTTCGCCGTCGGGAGCGGGCGGATAAACATACTGTAATTTAACTGTCGCAAAGCGACAGACCTGGCTACTGACTACTGGCTACTGGCTACTACACATCACAACTCATAAAATAAGCATCCCGTCTCAAATTACTGTTGCATATTCCCCCACCCTTATGATACAATAATATAGAATATAATCGGAGGTGCTTTATGAACAGTAAAATCATTGCACCGGGCGTTAAGCTCTGCACACATAAAACTGAGCAGTTCAAAACCTCGGTGGTTTCCTTTAACATAGTTACAAGCCTTGAAAAGGACGCAGGCAAAAAGGCTCTGCTTTTAAATCTCCTTGCAAGGACAACAAAGGCTTATCCCACAATAACCGAAATGAACCGCCGCCTTGCAGGTCTCTACGGTGCAGTCATCTCCCCCACCGTCAGAAAAATCGGTGAGGCTCAGGTGCTGTCCCTTGTGCTTGTCTGTCTTGACGACCGCTTTGCATTAAACGGAGAAAAGGTTCTTTCCGAGGCTCTGAGGCTTCTTTCAAGCTGTCTTTTCCTTCCCGATATCACACCCGAGGGCTTTAAGCAGGAGAACATAAAAAGAGAAAAGCGACTGCTTATCGAAAAGCTTGAGAGCGAAAGGGATGACAAAAGAATCTACGCCCTTAATACTATGCTTTCCGAGATGTGCCGCGACGAGAGCTATGGCATTCACCGCTTCGGCACAAGGGAAGAGATTGAAAATGCTACGGGCAGTGAGCTTCTCGCTCTCTGGAAGGAGATTCTTTTCACCGCTCCCATTCAGGTTAATGTTACAGGTAATTTCAACGAGGCGGAAATTGAAAGCACCGTAACAAAGCTTTTCTCACGCCTCGAGAGAAAAAAGGAAAATATAACCGAGGTACACACGGAATTTATCACCGAGGCTTACGAAAGCAGACTTTTCACCGAAAAGCAGAGCGTCAAGCAGGGTAAGCTTGTTATCGGTATGCGCGCGGGTATGACCTACGATTTTGATAACTTCCCCGCAATCAAGCTTATGAATGCAATTTTCGGAAGCGGAACATTCTCAAAGCTCTTTATGAATGTAAGAGAAAAAATGAGCCTTTGCTACTACTGTGCCGCAAGACTTGACGCGGGCAAGGGTATTATCACCGTTGAAAGCGGTGTTGAAACAGAAAACGCACAGAAGGCTCTTGACGCAATCCGCAACGAGCTTGACGAGGTACGCAAGGGTAACTTCACCGACGAAACAGTTGAAAATGCAAAGAAGAGCCTTTGTGACCTTTACGGCAGCGTATACGACAGCGTAATGGGCATCAACGACTGGATGACCTCCTATGCGGTGAAAAATGAAATCACCGAGCCGACCGCTCTTGCAGAAATGATAAAGGAGGTCTGCCGTGAGGAAATCATCATTGCCGCCTCTATGGTAACCGAGGACACGGTATTTATACTTGAAGGTGAAAGCGAGGAGGCTGCAGAATGAAAAAGATAACAAACGACCTTCTTAAGGAAGAATACTACGAAATTGACCACAAAAGCGGTCTTAAAATATTTGTAATGGAAAAGCCCGACTATTCGGGCGCCTTCGCAATGTTCGGCACCCGCTACGGCAGCGTTGACACCTGCTTCCGCTTAAAGGGTGAGGAAAGCTATACAAGCGTTCCCGAGGGTATTGCTCATTTTCTTGAGCATAAGCTTTTTGAAAGTGAGGAGCTTGACGCCTTTGAGCGCTTTGCAAAAACAGGCGCAAACGCCAATGCCTTCACCTCCTTTGACCGCACCTGCTACATTTTCCAATGTGCGGACAATTTTAACGAAAACCTTGAAATCCTCCTTGACTTTGTAAAAGCCCCCTATTTCACCGAGGAAACGGTGCAGAAGGAGCAGGGCATCATCGGTCAGGAGATAAGAATGTATCAGGATGACCCCGACTGGCAGGTGCTTTTCAATCTGCTCAGAGGTCTTTACAAAAACAATCCCGTACGTATTGACATTGCGGGTACGGTGGAGTCGATAGCCGAAATCAGTGCCGACCTGCTTTACTCCTGCTACAGAACCTTTTACAACAACTCAAATATGTGCCTTGCCGTTGCAGGCAATGTAAAAGCAGAGGAAGTAATTGCCATTGCTGACAAGGTGCTGAAAAATGAAGAGCCCGTAGTCTTCGAGCAGATTGTTCCCGAGGAGCCCTACGGTGTAAGCACAGCCTATACCGAAGAAAAGCTCGGCGTTGAGACTCCCAAGTTTGCCCTCGGCTTAAAGGAAAAATGTGAGGAGCTTGTCCCCTCTCCCAAAAAGGCTCTGCTTTACAATCTTGCCCTTGAAATTATCGCAGGCAAGTTCTCCCTTCTTTACACAAGGCTTCTTGACGAGGGACTCATCAACACCGCCTTCGGTAAGGAATACTTTTTCGGCAGAGGCTTTGCCACCGTATTTTTCAGCGGTGAAAGCAAAGAGCCTGAAAGGGTAAGAGATGAAATTGTAAACGAGCTCAGACGCATCAAAAACGAGGGCATCCTTCAGGAGGATTTTGATGTTTGCCTCAAGAAAAAGTACGGCGCACAGATTTACGCCTTCAACGATGTTGACGACCTTGCTAACAATCTTTGCGACGCCTGGCTCAACGGTTACGGCATTTTTGACAGCATTGAGCTTTACAGAAGCATTACAAGGGAAGATGTTGAAGCCGTTATAAGAGAGGGCTTTGATGCGGATAACGTTTGTTTGTCAGTTATCCGTTAAAAAGAGACATAGCGATGCTTTATGAATGCAAAATGCAAAATGCAAAATGAAGGGTCGCTTCACTCCGATTATATCCGTATAAGGCCGGTGTATTCGTTTACAAATTCACCACCACGGTACGTAACAATTATAATTTACTCTTTTGCAGTTACGAAAAATTTTTATCTGCGGGAAATAACTCAGAAGTTATCAAAATTTTTCCCGCGACAACAATTTTGCATTTTGCTCTTTGCATTTTGCATTTGATTACAGGAGGTAATCCATGGGAAAAACATTAGTTCTGGCTGAAAAGCCATCAGTTGCAAGAGACATTGCACGTGTGCTCGGCTGTAAGGGCAAGGGTGACGGCTGCATCAACGGTGACAAATACGTTGTCACCTGGGCGCTCGGTCACCTTGTAACCCTCGCAGACCCCGACGCATACGACGATAAATACAAGGCATGGCGCCTTGAGGATCTGCCGATGCTTCCCGAAAAAATGAAGCTTGTCACAATCAAGCAGACCTCAAAGCAGTACAGAGTTGTTTCCGCCCTTATGAAGCGACCCGATATCGACAAGCTTGTTATCGCCACCGACGCGGGACGCGAGGGCGAGCTTGTTGCCCGTTGGATTATGATGAAGGCGCATTGCAAGCTTCCTGCCTACCGTCTCTGGATTTCATCACAGACGGACAGAGCAATCAAGGAAGGCTTCCAGAATTTAAAAAGTGCCAAGGAATATGACAACCTTTACTATTCCGCTCAGGCACGTGCCGAGGCTGACTGGCTTGTAGGTCTCAACACCACAAGAGCCCTCACCTGTAAGTACAACGCCTCTCTTTCCGCAGGACGCGTGCAGACTCCTACTCTTGCGCTTATTGTTCAGCGCGAGGAGGAGATACAGAATTTCGTTCCGAAGCTTTACTACACCGTAAAGGGTGATTTCGGAGCCTTCAAGGGCACCTACCGCGACGGCAAGGGTAACACACGCTTTTCTGACAAAGCCTTTGCAGAAGGCTTACAGAAGAGCCTTCTCGGCAGAAATTACTCTGTAACAAAGCTTGAAAAGGCTACTAAAAAGCAGAATCCTCCCGCCGCCTATGACCTGACGGAGCTTCAGCGTGACGCAAACAAAAAGTACGGCTACTCCGCAAAGCAGACCCTTTCACTTATGCAGAGCCTTTACGAATATCACAAGGTGCTCACCTACCCCCGTACCGACTCACGCTACATAACCGACGACATTGTTGCAACCCTGCCCGAAAGACTCCGTGCAATGGCAATAGGCCCTTATCAGCAGAGTGCGATGAAGCTTGCACGCGGTAAAATCGAAACAAAATTTATTGTAAACAATGCAAAGGTTTCCGACCACCACGCTATTATCCCCACCGAGCAGAGCCCGAATTTACAGAAGCTCTCCTACGAGGAAAGGAACATTTACGACCTTGTTGTAAGACGCTTTATGGCGGTATTGAGTGAGCCCTTCCAGTATGACGAGGTGAAAATTGAAATTGCCGCCGACAAGGGCAGCTTTTATGCCAAGGGCAAAACTCCCCTTAAGCAGGGCTGGAAGGAGTTTTACGGCACTCTTGACGAGGATGAGGACGACGACAGCGACGACAAGGCGCAGAGCCTTCCTCCCCTTAAGCAGGGCCAGGCACTCACCCTCAAGGGCATCAAAATCACCGAGGGCAAGACAAAGCCACCCGCCCGCTACACCGAGGCTACTCTCCTTTCCGCAATGGAAAACCCCTCAAAGCAGATTACGGACAAGACTCTCAAGGCGGTTATTGAGTCAACAAGCGGTCTCGGCACTCCCGCAACGAGAGCAGACATTATCGAAAAGCTTTTCGACAACTTCTCAATTGAGCGCGTCGGCAAGGAAATCCACCCGACGGCAAAGGGCAAGCAGCTTGTACGTATCGTTCCCGAGGATTTAAAATCAGCAACCCTTACGGCTAAATGGGAGCAACAGCTTCAGAACATCAGTCAGGGCAAGCAGAGCATGAAAAAGTTCATCGGTGAAATGAGAGACTACTCAACCTCCCTTGTTTCAAAGGTTATCGTCTCCGATGCACAGTACAACCACGAAAACGCCACCAAGGACAAGTGTCCCGTCTGCGGAAAGTATCTGCTTGAGGTTAACGGCAAAAAGGGCAAGATGCTTATTTGTCAGGACAGAGAATGCGGCTACCGCAAGGGACTGACTCAGGTTACAAACGCCCGTTGCCCCGAGTGTCACAAAAAGCTTGAATTGCGCGGTGAGGGTGACAAAAAGCTTTTCGTCTGCAAGTGCGGCTACCGCGAGCGCCTCTCCGACTTCAACAAGCGTAAGCAGGACAACGGTGCAAACAAGTTTGATGTGATGAACTATATGAAAAAGCAGCAGAAGGAAGAAAAGGGCAAGGCAGAGAATAACCCGATGGCGGATCTGCTGAAGGATTTCTTTTAACTGAAGAAGAAGGAGGAACAAAAATGAAAAGGAGCATATCCCTTATTCTGAGCCTGATTATGCTTGCGGGCTGCTTCTGTTTATCCGCAAGTGCAGAAAGCGAAGGTGAAAAAACTTTGAAATTCAACGATAACGGCAAGTTCACTATTCTGAATATAAGCGACATCCAGGACGGTTATCCCATACATCCCCTTGCAAAGGATTACATTATTGCAACCGTTGACAAGGTAAAGCCCGACCTTATAGTTCTCACGGGTGACAACATTTCGGGCTTTGACGTACATAAAAAGGAGGACGCCGAGCTTGCCATAAGAGAGTTTATGGATATTTTTGAGGAGAGAAAAATAAACGTTGCCGCCGTTTTCGGAAACCACGACGACGAGGAAACGGAATTCACCAAGGAGGAGCAGGCAGCCGTTTACGAAAGCTATGACTGCTATGTCGGCGAAAAGGGCTTTTGCATAAAGGACAGAGTCGGCACCTATAATCTCCCGATTATGAAAAGCGACGAAAGCGGCTATGGCTTCAACCTCTGGCTTACGGACTCGGGCACATACAACACCGAAAACGAATACGGCGGTTATGCCTGCGTTTATACCGAGCAGATAGACTGGTACAAGAAAACCGCCGCAGAGCTTAAAGAAAAGAACGGCGGAGAGGCTGTTCCCTCAATAAATTTCCAGCATATCATCGTGCCTGAAATTTACGATGCGTTAAAAGAGACTAAGCTTTTGTGGTTCGGACACATTATAAGAAAGAAAAATCCCCTCAATGACAAGACGAGATTTTATACTCTTCCTGACGGCGCAAAGGGTCAGCTCAGAGAATATCCCTGCCCGCCCTACTACAACAACGGTCAGTTTGACGCTATGCTCGAAACGGGTGATGTAATTGCAACGGTAAGCGGTCACGACCACGAAAACACCTTTGAAATCGACTACAAGGGCATTAAAATCATCAACACACCGACAATCGGCTTCAACGCCTACAATGATATAAACATTGGATCAAGAGTTTTCGTTCTTGACGAAAACAATCCCGAGAGCTTTGAAACCTACTGCCTTACCTATTCGGATGTGTATCCCGAGCTGGACAGTGACCCCCTTTACAAGGCAAGAATTCAGTACGGTATTGATACAACGGGCTGGTTCACCAAGCTCGTCAGCCTTATCAGAATCGCAAAGGCTGACGGAATGAGCCTTAAGGAATTCGGCGGAAATGTGGTAAGTATTTTCAAGAATATACAATTGTTTTAAGGGTTATAAAATAAAAGACATCCGCTTGAGTGCGGATGTTTTTTATTGGTGTATAGTAATATAAAAATTGAGGCGGAAGGTTTTTATCATCAAGCCGACAGGAATACACACCTTCGGTGTGATGAGATACAACACGGCTATGCCGTGTTGATGATATACACGCTGACGCGTGATGATATGCCAAGCCTGTCGGCTTGGATAAAAAAAATCCTGTTCCGAAGAACAGGATTTTTTTGGCTGCGGAACTAGGATTCGAACCCAGACAAACAGAGTCAGAGTCTGCTGTGCTACCCTTACACAATTCCGCAACGAACAAGTGATATTATACACATATGCACCCCGCTTGTCAATACCTTTTTGAAAGTTTTTTAAGCTTTTTTCACAAAAAAATCCCGACCTGACCTTTTAAGTCAAATCGGGAAAAAAATCACTTTTTTCTTGCGAGGTAATCCTCTAAAATCATCACCGCGGAAACGGCATCAACAATCTCCTTGCGCTTTTTGCCCGTTACATTTGTAACGTTAAGCGCTCTGTGTGCTGAAACCGTTGTAAGGCGCTCGTCCTGCATCACGGTCTCAACGCCCGTTGCCTCCTGAAGCTTTTCGGCAAAGGCTTTGCACTTCTGTGCTCTCTCGCCCTGACTGCCGTCCATATTCTTCGGAAGTCCCACGACAATTTTTTCTGCACCGTGCTTTTTTACGAGGCCGTCAATCTGCGCGATAAGCTTGGGCTCGTAGCTCTGATTTATAACCGTGACGGGTGAGGCAAGCATCTCCATCCTGTCGCAGACCGCAATGCCCGTCCTCACGTCGCCGTAGTCAACTGAAAGAATAATCATTTTTTATTCATCCTTTACGGATTCCATATAAATTTCAACCTCTTCCTTGACATCTGAGAATTCCTTGCTTTCAAGGTCAAGATGGATTTCATCAAAGACGGTTGAGAAGATTGTCTTCGCTCTTGCGGAGCTTGTATCGGCGTTATAGTCAAAGCCGAACCAGATTGCGGTTACAAAGTGAGGTGTACCGCCGCAGTACCACTTATCGTAGTCGTCAGAGGTTGTACCTGTCTTTGAGAAGGTATCAAAGCCGTCAACCGATGTGCCATAGCCGGTACCGTAGGATGCGGTACAAACGTTGATAAGAACATCAAGCATCTTGTCTGCTGCTTCCTCGCTGATTGCCTGCTCGGGCTTGTTCTTTGTATTATCAAGGATAACAACACCGTTTCTGTCCGTTACCTTGTAGTAGCTGTAGGGCTCAAAGTAGCGTCCGCCGTTGCCGAATACGGCATAGGCTGCTGCCATTTCAAGAGTTGTAACACCTGAGAAGGTACCGCCGCAGGCCATACCGCTGAGGGTTGCATCCTCCTCAACAAGGTTAAGGTGGAACTTGTTGTTTGCATAATTGTAGCAGGTTGTAAGGCCGAGCATTTCGTCAATCATTCTTGCGGGAACGGTATTGAGTGATTCACCGACTGCCTGATAAACGGAAATATTTTTGCCTGAGCCGTGGTCACCCTCATAGTTCTGAGGCCACTTTTCACCGTCAACGGTGAGTGCCTGGTCAAGGAGCATTGTGCTGCCGTCCTGGATATAGCCGAGATCCATTGCGGGGCCGTAAACGGTAAGGGGCTTGATTGATGAACCGGGCTGTCTTTTTGCCATAGCATCAGTTGCACGGTTGAAGGCGCGGTTTGTGGTCTTTTCGTCACATCCGCCGACAAGGGCAACGATACGTCCCTGATAGTCCATAATTGTCATTGATGACTGTGCCTCATCGCCGTTTTCGTCATAGCCGATATCGGGGAAGTCGATACGGTTTCTGTAGACATATTCAAGGTATTCCTGAACGCCGAGGTCAACCGCGGAGTAAATATTGAGACCGCCGTAATAAACCTGACGCCAAGCCTCATTGTATTCATAGCCGTACTCCTTCTGAAGGTCCTCGATAACCTCATCGATTACATATTCCTCGTACCAGCCCATGATTACTTCTTCTGTATCTTCCTCGTCATCGTCACCCTCGGAATATTCCTGAACAACGATTTCCTCTGCGAGAGCTGCCTCGTATTCCTCATCGGTAATCTTACCCTGATCGTGCATATAGAAAAGGCAGTCATCACGGCGCTCCATACAGGCCTCATAGTCAACGTAGGGATTGAGTGAATAGGGAGCCTTTGTGATACCCGCAATTGTGGCACACTCGGAAATTGTAAGCTCTGAAAGCTCCTTGTCAAAGTAGGTTTCAGCCGCAGTCTTTACACCGTAGCAGCCTGCACCGAGGGAAGCAGTGTTGAGGTAAGCCTCAAGGATATCCTTTTTGGAGAAGTTCTTTTCAAAGTTGAGAGCCTTGAGAATTTCGTTGAACTTTCTCATATATGTGTTCTCGTTCTGGTCTGTGAGGTTTTTGATAAGCTGCTGAGTGATTGTTGAAGCACCCTGACCCTCGTAGGCAGGATTGATGAAAACACCGATTGTACGGATAAAGTCAACACCGGGATGCTCATAAAAACGCTTGTCCTCAAGGCAGATGAATGCCCACTGAAGCCTTTCGGGAATATCCTGATAGTCAACCCACACGCGGTTTTCCTCACCGTGGAGACGGTAAAGCTCAACGGGCTCATTATGGCTGTCATAGCCGTAAATGAATGAGGTCTGACTCTGCGAGCTCTTATAGGTATCAAGGTCAATCGCCATAGGTCCGTTGATTACGCTGTCAAAATGAGCCAGCATGGTGCCGCCGACAAATATACCCGTCAGCATACCCGAGGCGAAAAGGCAGAAGAGGAAAAGCACTATCGTAAACAGAATCGGATGCTTTTTCCTGTTTCTTCTCTTTCTTCTTTTTCTTTCTCTCCTTGTTTCCTTAACAGCCTGAGCGTTATCGGGAGAGCTTATATTCTTCTTTGATTTACGTGCCATAACTGTACACTCCTTAATGCAATCAGAGATTATATTATTTAAAGTTTACATAAAAACCCAAACTATTGTTTATTATAATAAATTTGTAAGATTAAATCAACATTAAAGTGAAGTTTTTTATAATTATTTTCAAAAAAACTACCCGAACAGTCACCTGAACGGGTAGCTTATCAGTTTATTGCAAAACGGAGCTCACCTTGCAAAGCCGTAGTAGATGCTTTCGCTGTAAACATTATTCTCCTCTGGGCTGTGATGAGAATACCACACCTGAGCGAAGAAGGGGTTATGCTTTGCAATTTCGTCGTAATTCCAGGGCATCGGCAGACACTCGGGACACCAATGTCCGCCCTTTAAAACGAGGTTGGGGCTCATTTCGAACTCGTGACCGTGGGCGCATCTCCATTTAATCGGCGTATACATATCCTTGCCGAGCCTTCTTGAAAGACACGCTCCCCCGCGGAACTCTGCCGCCTTTTTCATATCGCCGATTTTAAGGGAATGAAAATCCTTGCCTTCGTCGTAGCCGTGGTCGAGATAGCTCATTTCGGTTTTGTCGGGAATAATCACCTCGAACTCATCCCACGAGCCGATTGCGTCGTACTTTTCATATGAACCGTAGTAGGCGGTAATTCTGTCCTTGATGCCGTTATCAATCCACGCCTTCGTGCCGTAAAGGGGTGTTTTTGCAATATCACGCATCATAGTTTTTTTAAGTATGTCATAAGGTGCGGCACCTGAAAGCTTGTACACCGCAGGAGCACTTTTTGAAAGGCGTCTGAAATATTCCTTCACGGGTACGTTATGTCTGAAACGAAGGATTTCTTCAAGCTCGTCGGCATCGGTGTACCACTGACCGTGGAAGTTCTGCAGAATGAACCAGTTTGGCTCAAAGAGCTTTTTCGGGATATCCTCTCCCCTCATACCGATGCTGTTTAAAAGCAACTGCTCAAACTCATAATTTGTCAAGCGGTAGTCCGCACCCGAGCTGATATTGTAAAATCTTCTCCAGAAGCCTTCAGGAACACGGGCGTTACACACCTTGGCACAAAGCCTTCCGCTGTCCTCAAGAGTAACCCATTCAAGCACACCGTTAATCGGCACGTGATACATAATCGGGTCCATATTCTTAAGGATATCGGGATAAAGAATACCCGTCTGACGAAGGGACACCCAGTATTTAAGACCCGAGTCTGCAAGAAGCTGCTCGGCAACGGTTTTACTGATTGCGTAATGGTCGTAGACGCTTATCTGTATCGGGTCGCCTGTTCTTCCCCAATGAGTCGGATAGTTTCTGTCACCCGTCTGTGCAACGGTGCCTATATAAACCACCTTAACCTTATCGGGGTCAGGCTGAGCCTTTACGGCTTTTACAATATTTTCCATTGCCGTTATATTTGTAAAAAGCGTTTTTTCGGGATAATAGTCCGCCGTAGGTGAAACAAGTCCGCCTACGTGAAGCACATAATCTGCACCGTTGACGCAGGAAAGCACATCCTCATAATTTGTAAGGTCTCCCCATACACATTTTACGGCAGGGTCGGACATATAAGGCGCAAACTTTTTCCTTGCATCCTTTGAATCGAGATTAAGAAGAACAATATCGTACATATCCTTCCTTTTATAAAGCTCCTTGAAGCCGGCAAAGCCCATATTACCTGAGCCGCCCGTAAGAAATACTGTCTTTTTCATATAAGCACCTCCTTTTATATTTCTTTATATATAGTTTACAACATATTTCGGTAACATTTGTTAATATTTCGTTAATAAAATTAACACAAAACTTTGTAATTTGTTTCAAAAAAAACACGCTGCAGGACAATACGTCGCTACAGCGTGTTTACTAAATCTTACTTACCGTAAATGTTCAAAATCGACTGAGCCTTTTCGGTTATATCCCTCTTAAGGCTTTCGGGGCTCATTACCTCAACCTTACTGCCGAACTGCATAAGCCATGAAACGAGACCCTCACTGCACACACAGCTTGTGTCAAGCACAAAGGTATCGTTATCGACCCCTGCGGGCTTGCTGATTTCACAGTCGTCACCGAAGCGGTCAATCATCTCCTCAAGGATACTGTCGCTGCACCTGAGCTTCAGCTTCTGATTGTCTCCGCTGAACATATTGAAAAGCTTACCCGAATAGTCCGCCGAGTCAAAAAAGCTGCGGTAGGGCGAAACCTCGGCGAAATCACGGGCGGGCTCATCAATTATTGCAACCTTCCTCATTCGGTCGATTCGCGTGTGCATAAGGTTATTGTACTTTGCGTTATTGGAAACAAGATAATAATGGTCATTGCTCCAGATAAGGGCGTAGGGGCTTACGGAAAGACACTTTTCCTCGCGGATAATCTCCTTTTTGCTTTCGTCAATCTTACGCTTGGTATAAGTAAAGGAAATCTTCTTTTTCTGGAGAATAGCCTTATTCACAAGGTCAATATTATAATATATTTCCTCGTTTGTGCACTTGTTGCGGTTATCTATGTAAACCTGCTTTTCAAGAATCCTTGCCTGATTTATACTGCAAAGGTCACCGATTTTTGAAATCAGCTCCTTGCTCTTCTTGGCGCTTATGAAATTAGCCGCCTGTACGGCATCCATAAGAAGTCTCAGCTCGGGAAGCTCAAAGTCTCGGGCAAGGACACGGTAGCCTCTTTTTTCCGTTGAGATATCAACGCCGTAGCCCTTGAGGGCACTTATATCGGCATATATTGATTTTCTTTCACAGGTTATCCCCTTTTCGCTGAGCATTTCAATAAGCTCGTCAGCCTTTACAAGGTTATCCTCGTCGCTGTACTTTTCAAGGTACTGCTTTATGTAAAGAAGCTTTAACTTGGTGTAGCCCTTTTCTGCCATAGTATCACCTCATATCGAATATTACTATTTTAATTATAGCATAGAAATATAGGTAATTCAAGAGGCTTTTGTGTTCTAAGTACGAAAAATCGGACATAAAAACACCAACTTGTTTACAAAGCGGTGTCCTGTTCTTTTTTTACGGACACGGCACGCCTGCGGCAGGAGCAATGGAAAATAAAAAAAGATGAGGGGCTCTGCCCCTCACCCCGCAAGCTTTTGTAAAAGCTTGACCAAAACTTTTATTTTTTAATACTTCATCTTCTCGTTGATAGCCTTAACAACATCCTCGTGAAGCTTCATAATCTCACGGTCATAGGTCAGCATACCGTTAACCTCAAACTCAACGTCGGAAACCTGAGTGTAAACAGTAGCGGAAAGTCCGTTCTTTATGTTGGGAATAATCTGCTTCTCGTGAAGCTTCTTGTAAGCCTCGGTAAGCTTATCCTTGTCAGCATACATCTGATAGCCGAAGCTCTTGTCCCAGTTCCACACGTGACCCTTGATTTTACTGCTGTAGCCGCCGTATTCGCTGAGAACTATAGGTCTGTTGTCATACTTGGGAAGGATAACAGGCATAATGTACTTGTGAATGCTTCTGAAATCGGGACCCTTCTGATCGTACCAGCCGCTTGCGTGGTCGCAGAAGCGGGTAGGATCCTTCTTCTTTGTCCATTCACCGATTCTCTTAGCATCAAACTGACCCCATGCCTCGTTGAAGGGTACCCAGCAGCAGATTGAGGTGTAGTTGTAAAGGCAGTCAATCATTTCCTCGTATTCCTCTTCAAACTGCTGTCTCCATTCAAGCTTCTCTCTCTGCTGAAGCTTGTAGTTGTTATCCTTCTTTGTAAGGTAAATAAGAGGATTGAGGAAGGAGTGAATGTTGGGAATAACGCCGACATAAACAGTATTGAGCTGCTGTCCGCCGCTTATCATATCCTGCCATACAAGCATACCGTACTTGTCGCAGTAGTAATACCATCTTGCGGGCTCAACCTTGATATGCTTACGAAGCATATTGAAGCCGAGCTCCTTCATTTTAACAATGTCATATACCATTGCTTCATCAGTCGGAGGTGTAAGCTGACCGTCACTCCAGTAGCCCTGGTCAAGAAGACCTCTCTGGAAGTAAGGCTCATTGTTGAGGAAGAGTCTCTTGTAGCCGCCGTACTCACCGATTGAATACTTACGCATACCGAAGTAGCCCTTTACACAGTCAACAACCTCGCCGTCCTTTGAAAGCTCAAGCACAAAGTCGTAAAGGAAGGGGCTTTCGGGTGACCAGAGCTTCATATCGGGAATTTCGATCTTATCCTTGACAGCGATTTCCTTTTCGGTAACCACCTTTTCTCCGTCAAGCACCTTGATTTTAAGTGCGCCTTCACCGATTACCGTTGTCTCAAAGTCAAGCTCGGCATTGTCAATATCGGGAGTAAGCTTATATTCCTTGACATAATCGTTGCTAACCGCCTCAAGCCATACTGTCTGCCAGATACCCGAGGTTGAGGTATACCAGAAGCCGTGGGAGTAGCTTGCCTGCTTGCCTCTGTTCTGCCAGGCCTCGTCGGTGGGGTCATATACCCACACAACAAGCTCGTTTTCACCCTCGGTAAGAGCGTCGGTGATATCGATTGTAAAGGGACAGTAGCCGCCGATATGAGCACCTACCTGCTTTTTGTTAAGGTAAACCCTGCACTCCCAGTCAACTGCACCGAAGTGGAGGAGTGTTCTCTTGCCCTTGAAGGACTCGGGAAGGGTGAAGCTTCTTCTGTACCAGAGACGGTCAGCGGCGCTCACTCTTCTGCAGATGCCTGAAAGGCAGCTTTCAACCGCAAAGGGAACGCGGATTTTATCCCCGTAATTCTCGCACCATTCTGCCTTATCGTCGGTCACGGCAAAATCATACATACCGTTAAGGTTAACCCAATTATCCTCACGTACCATCTGAGGGCGGGGATACTCGGGAAGGGGCAGGTCGCACATTGCTTCCTCGGACCAACGTGTTTTCAATGTCATCATAAATGTTTCCTCCAACTTTTTGCTGATTTTAACCGAGATAGCTTTCTGAAACCCAGCCGCTGGGACTTGCATAGGGATAACGGCTATCCTCAACGGTTACGTAAACCCAGCCGGGATTTGTTTCACTGTAGCCGTAAACTGTTACGTAGAAGCCGCCGGGAACAACAACCGATACGCCGTAATCTGTACCCGGGCCTGTTCTGAAGTTAAGACCCGTTGTTGACATAATCATTGCCGAATAGGGACTTGCATAATCAACATAGCCGCTGCCTGATGATGAGGAAGAGCCTGAGGTTGTTGACTGCTGCGTTGTAGGCTCGTATTCGTAAACATCGTCGGCATCAACCCAGCCCATTACATCGTGATAGGGACTGTGCACATAGTAATAGCCGTCCTCGATTGCATAGGCGTAAAGAGGATAACCGTAGGGATGATTGATTATGGTTGCGGCTGAGGATGAGGGTCTTGTCCTGAGTCTTATATCGTCATAGGGGAAGTAAGCCGTTTCGTACATATTGTAGTATGAGGGCTCTTCAACGGTTGATGAATAGCTCTGAGTTGTTTCGGGAGCATCGGTAGTTGTCGGCTTCTGTGTAGTTGAGGGAGCCTCGGTAGTTGTCGGCTTTTCCGTTGTTGCGGGGTCGGTTGTTACCTCGTCGCCGAAGATATCGGTCACGGGTGCCTTGGCGGTTGTAGGCTTTGTTGTTGAGCCGCTATCGGCAGTTGTGCCCTCTGTGGTGCTCTCGGTTGTGCTATCACTGTCATCCTTAAGAGCATTTCCGCTTGTTGAGGGGAAGGTTGTTGTAAAGCCGAGCTTATCCTTTATCTCGGGGAAAACATTGTCTACAACATAGCCTGCGGCAAAGATTATACCTACAAGCACAACTACGAGTGCAAAGAGCACGCCGAAGCCGTTCCTGGACTTCTTCTTTGTCTTCTTTTCGTTATATGTATGAGTGATGTCCTCGATATCCTCCTCGGCATCCTCGGTCATACCGTCAAAGAGTGCCTCAATAAGTGAGTTATCCTCATAGGGTTTTGCCTCGGGAACAGCCTCTGCCGTCTCGTCGCTGTAAACGGGATAGATTTCTCCCTCGGGTGCGGGCTCGGTATAATCGTCCTCGTCGGTTTCGGCAACCTCGTACTGAGCTGCGGGCTCTGCCTCATATTCGGCTTCGTCGGCTGCAGCCTCCTCCTCGGGGGCATATTCCTCGGCTGCGGGCTCATAGGCGGGTGCCTCATACTCATCGGGAACAAGCTCGGGCTCGGGTCTTTCAATCTCAACGCGGATAATCTCGGGAGGCTCTGTAGGAGGCGTGAACTTGATTGTGGCCTGCTCGTCGGGCACATCCTCAACCTGAATAGTTGAAGCCTCAAGTGCTCTTTCTCTTTCAAGCTCCTCAACAAACTCGGGGGAAACCGCCTTGTTGGGGTCGTATTCGGGAACGGCAAAAATCTCCTGCTCAGCCATTTCGGGCTCGGCTGCTTCGGAAGCAATTTCAGCCTCAGGCGCCTCTTCAGCTTCAGCCTCTTCTTCGTTAACGTGCTCGGGGATAATCTCCACAACGGGAGCCTCCTCCTCAACATCGGCTGCCTCAAGCTCTCTTGCGGGCTCGCTCACCTCTTCTTCAAAATCCATTGCCTGAAAAACATTGGGTGTGTACTCGGGAATTTCCACCTCAGCCTCGGCAGGGGCTTCCTTCTCCTCTACAGCACCGCCGAGGCTGAGAATCATACCGCATTCGGGACAGAATTCAGCGCCGTCGGGAAGCTCTTTTCCGCAATAACTACACTTCATATTATCACTCCTAAATTAAAGATTTAAACATCAGAATATACCACGTATAATTTTAACACACAATACCTTGTATTGCAAGGGGAAAATTTATTTTTGTTTTCATAAAAAAAGGAAGTCAGCAAACGCCGACTTCCACATTATATCCTGTTGTTAAAAAGTGAAGCTGAATGTACCCTTGAGGATATCTGTAAGGAGCTTGAGAAGAGTTGTAAAAAATCTCAACAGTGCCGCAAGCTTTGTTTCAAGCTCAGGCTCCTGCTCAATATCTTCAAGCCAGGGTGCATCAGCCATATTTTCCTCGGTCATATTGCTGTATTTGTGATTATCAATATCAATGACAAGGAAACGGCCGATATTTCTTGCGTTGGAATCAGCAGTAACATTTGTGTATTGTGTGAAATATTCCGCAATAGCTTCCCAGCCTGCACCGACATCGTGGTGCTTGTTTTTCAGGAACCATGTTGTTTCAGGGAAAATACAGGTTGAAGCATCAATCTTCTTATCAGGTGAAATGTATTTTTCCTTACCTTCAGTAATTCTCTGATCGATATAATCCTGAGGGAGAGTATCAAAAAGACCTGCAACAGTTGCACCAAGTGATGAACTTTTTGTATCAACAGTAATATCACCGTTGTCGTTATGGTTAACACCGAGAGGAGGAATGGGAAGACCGTAGCCTGATACGACAGCAAACTCTACACCGTAATCCTTTTCAAACTTCTTGTAAAGATTTTCCTCACCCTGCTTTTCACGTGGGAGCGTAATACGCTCTCTGAGATAGAGAATTTTATCAACAAGACCTGCATATTCTGCACGCTCCTCTGATCCTTCTTCACCGAAAACGAGATTTAGAGCCTTGTCAAAATCCTTCTCATAAATGCTTGTCCAGTAGCTTGCCCAGGTACCGATACCGGTAGCCTTAAGAATAGCGGGTATAAATGCCTTGTAAAGTCTTGCATAAAGCTCCTCAAGACCGCCGAAAGTTGTATCAAGAACACCTACCTGAGTCATAAGATCGTAAGTTCTTTCGGCAATTTCAAGCACAAGATCATTTACACCTGAAATATCAAGACCTATATCCTTCTTACCATAGTGCTTACTTGCAAGAAGATAAGCCTGAATATGCTTGTCACTTAAGGCAATCTGTCCGCTGAAGCAGTCATTGATTGTGCTTGAGCCGTTGGACATTATCTCATCGTAAACAACCTTTTTAACGAGACCCTCGCTGCCGTAAGCATCAAGATAAGCAGTGATTACGTTACCGCCAAGACATCTGCCCACAAGAGCAACCTGAGTACAGTCCGTTGTTCTGATAACATCCTTTATAAACTGATGAAGTCTGTCTACATGGTCATAAGGAGAAAGTCTCCAGTCATAGCGGAACTTATAGTCCCAAAGTCCGAACTTGCCGTCCTTACCGTGGTTAACATTATTGGCAATATGATCCCAATCTGCAATTTCCTTTGCAGAAACACCGGTGCCGTACTTTGCGTTACCGTCACCGTCAAGCTGGGTTTCGTCCCAGATTGGAGCAAACTCCTCATAAAGAGCATCGCCGTAATTATCCCACTTATCCTCGGGAAGGCCCTCCATTACAAACGGAAGAAGAATATTCATTGTGCTTTCAATGATATCTTCCTTGCTTATTCCGTCGCCCTCATCCTCATCAGTAAGCACATCAAAGCCCGTTGAAATAACATTACCCTCGGCATCACAGATATCTACACTGCTACCCGCGATAAAAATTATGGGTGTTTTTTCGTGCACCTCTGCCTCTGCCGCAAAAGCAGGAACAGCCATGCTGAAAAGCATAAGCATTGCCAGTAAAACTGATATAAGCTTTTTCATAATATCCATCCTCCAAATATACATTATTTACCACTTGTAATTTTAACACACAATACCTTGTATTGCAAGGGGAAAATTTATTAAATCTTACACTATTTTCTCTTTTCGGGCAAATCGCACACAAGAGCAGCACCAAGCACCATTACTGCGCCGATTATACCGAAGAGGCTCATATTCTCCTTGAGAATAATTGCGGAAAGCACAAGGGCAAAAACAGGGTCAATGTAGCTTAAAATTGCAATTGTCTGAGCCTTCATGCTCTTCATTGAGCCGAAGTAAAGCGTATAGGCAAAGCCCGTATGGAATGCGCCGACAAAAAGCAGCAGTAAAATATGCTTTATATCCGTGCTGAGCGTTGCAAAATCCACGGTGAAAATATTGTAAACACCCACAATTGCCGCCGCACAGAAAAGCTGTATGTAAGTTTTATCAAAAGCGGGAATATAGGTCATTTTCTTGTTGAGTATCATTACAGAAGCATAGAACGCCGCCGCAACAAGACCGTAAATAATACCCTTGAGCTGTATTTCTCCCCCGCCCGACTCAAGCACTCCGCTGACAAAAAGCATACCGATAAGGGCGGTTATAAGGCAAAGCACCTTTTTGAGGGTAAGCCTTTCCTTAAAGGCTATTGGTGAAGCGAGGATAACGAACATCGGCGCCATATAATAGCAGAGGGTTGCCGTTGCAACGGTTGTATAACGGTAGCTTTCAAAAAGTGCCACCCAGTTTATACCGATGAATATACCCGACACAACAAGAAGCACAAGGTTTTCCCTTATAGCTTTTCTGTCGCTTTTCTGCCTTTTGAAAAGCATAAAAAGTAAAATCACGGCAAAGCCTACTATTCCTCTTACAAAGGCTATAAATGAGGATTCATATGGCAAGGCTCTGACAAAAATGCCGATTGACGAAAAAATAAGCATTGCCGTTATAAAATTAAGCTTTCCTTTTTCTTTCATTTTCTCCACTCCGAATAATAATCTACTTTTATTCTAACACAAAAAAATTCAGCCGTAAAGTATTTGGACTCTACGGCTGAGAAAAATTATTTCTTGAATATGATTACATTGAAGGAAAGGGGTGAAAGCTCTGCGATAAAGCCCTTGCCCTCCTCTGCGGGAAGCTCCTTTTGCTTCATATCAACCTTTTCACTGTCAAATGTGTTTTCCGCTTTAATATCAAAGCCCTCGAGGCTTTCGGCAAATACGGGCTTATAGCCCTCAAAGCCGAGGAGGTTGATATCAAGGGTCATTTTTTCGTCCATTGAACGGTTAACGGCAAAGAGCACAACCTCGTCCTTTTCCTCGTCATAGGTGACAATTGATTCAAGGTAAGGAACATCGGTATATTCCTTGCAGTCATACTTAGGTGAATCAATGATGGGATTAAGAGCAACGCCGCGGGCGTATTTTGACATCTCCCTGAAGGGATAGAAGATTGTCTGACGGAAGGAGCCGCCGCCCGTTTTAGTGAAGATAGGTGCAATAACATTGACAAGCTGAGCAAGGCAGGCAACCTTCACTCTGTCAGAGTGACGAAGCAGAGTAATGAGCATACATGCAACAACAAGGGCATCCTCAAAGTTATAGATATCCTCAAGCTGATTGGGTGCAGTTGACCAACGCTCAACGGGTGCGCCGTTGGAGTGATACCAGACATTCCATTCGTCAAAGGAAAGGTTGATTTGCTTCTTGCTTCTCTTTTTAGCCTTTACGTAGTCGCAGACACAGATAACGCTGTAAATAAAATCGTCAATGTCAAGGCTTTTTGCAAGGAAGGAGGGCGTATCGTTGCTGTGATTTCCGTAATACTGATGAAGGGAAACGTAGTCCACGTTATCGTAAGCAATTTCAAGGGTTTTCTGCTCCCACTCACCGAAGGTGTTCATATAACGGCTTGATGAGCCGCAGAGAACAGTTTCGATTGAGCCGTCGACCCACTTCATCATTTTTGCCGCCTCGTTGGCTACTCTGCCGTACTCTGTTGCGGTTTTTGAGCACATCTGCCAGGGGCCGTCCATTTCATTACCGAGGCACCATAATTTAACATCCCACGGGTCCTTATAGCCGTGCTTTATACGAAGGTCTGACCATTTTGAGTCCGACTTATGATTACAGTATTCAACAAGGGCTCTTGCCTCATCGGGACCCTTTGTGCCGAGGTTTACCGCCATCATAGGTGCGGTTTTTGCCTTCTGACACCAGCGCATAAACTCGTTTGTGCCGAAGGTGTTGGGCTCGGTTACGCCCCAGGCAAGCTCGAGCCTTTTGGGTCTTTCCGCTACAGGTCCTACGCCGTCGAGCCAGTCATAACCCGAGACGAAGTTACCGCCGGGGTAACGGACGATAGGCACATCAAGCTCATTGATAAGCTTTATAACATCACTGCGGAAGCCGTCCTCATCAGCCATAGGGTGACCCGGCTCATAGATACCGCCGTAGACGGCTCTGCCGAGGTGCTCGATGAAGGAGCCGAACATTCTTCTGTCGATTGAGCCGATTTTCATTTCGGCGGCAACGGTAATTTTTGCTTTCATATTTGTTTCCTCCGTAAAAATTCTCCATTGAGGACAGTTTAGCACAGGAAAAGAAAAATGTAAAGTTCTTTTGTTTCTTTTCTTACAAGAAAAGAAAGCCCCGCGGCGAGCGAAGCACTGTTCTTTCTGTAATAATTGTGTTAACAATAGAAAAAGGCAGCAGATTGCCACCCATATACGGCATAGTCACATCATCTTGAAATATGTATTCAAAAATGATATACTGTCTTATAAATTAAATGAGGTTTTAACAATGAGCATTGAAGATTTAATTATAAACTCAATAAATAAAAATCTTGGTTTTTCAGTTGAGAACATTTCTCCGGTCGGAAAAGGTGCGAGCGGCTCTGTTTATCGTGTTGTTTGCAACAATGGTACTAAAGAAATCGCTATAAAAATCAGCCTACATCCCGAACTTATGCAACAAGAATTTGAAATGTTAACTTTTCTGAAAAATAACACAGCAAGTAAAATTCCCGAAGTATACTTTTTTGATAAAACAAATGATAACGCTATAATTGCAATGGAATATATAGACGGTATCAGCGGCACTGACAAATCCCTGAAATTCAGTTTCAAGAAGAAGCATTTGGCAGAAAGTATTATTGACAATCTTATAGTTATACAGCAAACTAAAAATGATAAGTTTGGTCCTTATGATAACGCTCATTATGT
>JAZOVO010000049.1:0-2783 GCA_045658745.1 Acutalibacteraceae bacterium
GCAGTGCCTGTAGGTATGATTTTGGTTGTGTTTTTTATGATTATGGGTATAGCACTAGCAATTAAGATGAAACCAATTAGCACTGCTAGGAAGACATAATGGGAAACACACGCGAAGAAGACAGGGGACGGTTAGCGTGAAGGGGAAGACGGGGGACGGTTCTCTGTCTTGAGATAATAACCACGGTGACTTGGGCGGTGTGTTGCGTAAAAGCGGTGCACCGCCTAGTCCGCGTACCGCAAGAAAACAGCATATAATCAACTGCCACGGGTAGCATTAAGCTTATCCGTGTTTTTTACTGCCTTTTTCGCCCTCACCCTTGACAAATACTATGTGCAAGAGTATAATAAACACAATCGAACAAATGTTCTTCATATGTAGGTGTTAACTTTGGAAAGAATAATAATCCACTCCGATATAAATTCCTGCTATGCTTCAATTGAGTGCAGTCTCAATCCCGAATTAAAAGGTAAGCCTATGGCGGTAGGCGGTAACGAGGCGAGCCGTCACGGTATAATACTTGCTAAAAGCGAGGAAGCAAAAAAATTCGGAGTCAAAACAGGTGAGCCTCTCTGGCAGGCAAGGCAGAAATGTCCCGACTTGATTATCGTAGAACCTCATCACGAGATTTATAAGGAGTATTCCCGCAGAGCCCACGAAATTTATGCCCGCTATACTGACCTCATTGAGCCGATGGGGCTTGATGAGGTGTGGTGCGATCTTACGGGCAGTATAACTCTCTTTGGCTCGGCAGAGAATATTATCCGAGAAATTATGGAAAGCTTTAAGCGTGAGCTCGATATCACCGTTTCAATAGGACTTTCATATAACAAAATTTTTGCCAAGCTCGGTAGTGACCTTGCAGGCAGAGATGAATTTTATGTAATTACCAAGGAAGACTACAGAGAAAAGGTGTGGAAGCTGCCCGCTTCAGCGCTTTTCGGTGTAGGCAGAAAAACTGCGGCACAGCTTGAACGCTACGGAATTACAACAGTAGGGGAGCTTGCGCGTTGCTCCGAGGAGTGGCTGAAAGCAGTTTTTGGAGTCTGCGGCGGAGAAATGTGGCTTTCCGCAAACGGTCTTAACCGCGACAGAGTTGCTCCTGATAATTACAGGGCAAAATCAAAAAGCATTGGTCACGGTGTAACCTGCAAAAGCGACCTTGAAAACAACGACGAGGTGTGGAAGGTGTTTCTTTCCTTAAGTCAGAATGTTGCAAAGCGGCTACGTCAGGAAAAGCTTTTTGCAACGGGGGTGCAGATTGGTGTGCGTGATAATCTTTTTTCAACAAGGCAGTTTCAGTATCAGCTTGATAACCCCACACAGTCCGCCTTTGAAATTGCGAAAAATGCAACTGCACTTTTTAAGGCTAATTACACGTGGGAGCACAATATAAGAGCGCTTACCGTAAGAGCAATTAACCTCACCGAGGATAGCTCCTTCGGTCAGCTTGATTTTTACACCGATTACAGTAAGCTTGAAAGACAGAAAAGCATTGACGAAACCGTGATGAGTCTTCGTCAGAAATTCGGTGAGGACATAATTTTCAATTGCTGCCTTATGGATGAGGATAAAATGCCCGTGTTTGCTGATGAAGAAAGGGCTCCCGCGCACTTTAAAAGCTTTAAATAAAAGGTATTTTAGTGCCTTAACACTTGATTTTTTTGGAAAAATAGTGTAAATTATATTTATTGTGTGTTTTTATGTCTTGATGCACAATATTTTGTATTTTTTGTATTTTAAATTTTCAGTTTTATGAAAGGGATATGATATATAATGGCTAAAAAAGCAGGATATTCCGATAACGACATCGAAATGCTGGAAGGCGCCGACCGAGTAAGAAAAAGACCGGCGGTTATTTTCGGCTCAAACGGTATTGCCGGCTGTGAGCACTCTGTGTTTGAAATTCTCTCAAACTCTATCGACGAGGCTCGTGAGGGCTACGGTGATAAAATTGTTGTAACCCGCTATTCTGACGGCTCCTTTGAAATTCAGGACTTCGGACGCGGTATTCCCGTAGGCTACAACGAAAAATATGACAGAGAAAACTGGGAAATCATCTTCTGCGAAATGTACGGTGGCGGTAAATATAACACCAATTCAAGCGGCAGCTACGAGTATTCTCTCGGTCTTAACGGTCTCGGTCTTTGTGCTACTCAGTATGCAAGTGAATACATGGATGCCGAAATCAAAAAGGACGGCATGAAGTATAGCCTTCACTTTGAAAAGGGCGTTAACATCGGCGGTCTTTCCTCGGAGCCCTACAGCAAAAAGGATACGGGCACAAAAATTAAATGGAAGCCCGACCTCGAGGTTTTCACCGATATTGATATTTCTCTCGAATATTTCCAGAACATTATGCAGAAGCAGGCTATCGTTAACCCGAAGGTACGCTTTGAGCTTAAGAATCAGCTCAAGAGCGGCTTTGAAACCTTTGTTTATTATTACGAGAACGGTATCAGCGACTACGTAAAGGAAATTGCAGGCGAGGATGCACTTACCTCGGTTCAGTTCTGGCAGACCGAAAGAAGCGGTAAGGACAGAGCAGACCTTCCCGAGTACAAGGTAAAGCTTAATGTTGCCCTTACCTTCTCAAATAAAAAGCAGCTTGTTGAATATTATCATAACTCAAGCTTCCTTGAGTTCGGCGGCTCACCTGATAATGCGGTTAAAAACGCTACCGTTGCACAGATTGACGCTTATCTCAAGCAGTCGGGTAAATATACAAAGAGCGATGCCAAAATCAAATTTCAAGATGTTGCTGACTGTCTTGTGCTTGTTTC